>CAYTNP010000013.1:0-17010 GCA_964439165.1 uncultured Nitrosopumilaceae archaeon
AATGCATATTCCATTATCCTTTCAAGCTCCTAAAGTCTGCAATATCGACATTTTGGTACATACGATATGCTACAATAATTAATGATAATCCAACTGCAACTTCAGCAGCTGCAATTGCAATTGAGAATAAAGCCATTGTTTGACCTCCACTGGCTGGCAAAAATCTTCCAAATGCAACAAGATTCAGATTTGCAGCGTTGATAATAATTTCAACTGCAAATAACATTCTGATGAAATTTCGTTTAACAGCTAAACCGTAAATGCCTATTCCCAATAGGGCCACTGAAACAAGGGCAAAATCAACTAGTTCGTTGGTCATTCTCCACATCCTCTCGTTTTGCTAAAACTAGTGCACCAGTTACTGAACCTGCTAAAATTAATCCCATCAAGATTAATGCAGGCCAATAATATGTTACAAAGTCAATACCAATATCTCTAAAATCAACTGCTGGCTCATCAGTTGTTATTGTTTTAATTCCAGAATCTAAGAAAACTGCACCTAGTGATACCATTACTACTAACATTAATCCAATACCTGCAAACTTTCTTCTTTTATCTTCAATTTTTTTGAAAATTAATTCTCTTTTTACCAGCATAACAGTAAACAAAATCAAAACAGCTATGGAACCAACATAAACTGCTAATTGGAATAATGCAACAAATGGTGCATCAAGTAAAAAGAAGAATCCTGCAATACCACCAAGAGTTCCCATCAAAGCAATGGAACCATAAACTAATGATCTTAATTCTAGGGCAGCAATTGCTGAACCAATTGTAATTACTGTTAATGCTAAGAAAACTGCATCAGCCATGTGTTGCACCTCTGGAAGTAATTTGTATTTCACTATCTTGAGCTACAAATGGTTTTACAGCTAATTGAGCAGGAGTATAGATTAATCCTTCTTTAGAAAATGAAGATAACTCATAATCATTTGTCATGTATAATGCATAAAATGGACATGCATCAACACATAGTCCACAAAAGACACATTTACCATAATCAATTTGAGGCATGATAGATTTTTTATTTTGTTTTTGTTCTTCAGGAACTTTTACCATAGCAATTGCTTCTGCAACTCCTTCACATGCAATAGAACATAATTGACAACCAGTACAATGATCATGGAATAACATATGTCGTCCTTTTAATCCAGCAATTCCAACACCAGTTGAAGGATCAAATTGGTATCCATCACCTACAAACTTTAATTTTTCTTCTGGATAACGAAGAGTAAATCGTTTAATTGCAATATGTTTAATTCCGGAATTTAATGCACGAATAATTCCTGTAGCAGTTCCCATTATTGTAAGCCTCCCGGTCCCAGCACTCCAGCGTAAAGCAAGCCTAGAGCAATAAAGATGTTAACGAATGCAAGTCCAATTAATTTTGTCCATCCAAGATTTAACAACATATCAATTCTGATTCTTGGGAAAACACCCCTTGGAAGAATAATGAAGAAGATAACTCCAACTGTTTTTAGAACAAACCATAATGTACCATTAAGCATCTCTTGATCAAATAATGGTAATCCAGGGAATGGTCCTACTGTAACAGGACCCATTTCAACTCCAACAAGAAGTTCTTCTGGGAATGGAGGTACAACCATTGGACCATTCCATCCACCTAAGAACAATACAACAAACAATGCTGCAAATGCATAAAGTTTCAGATAAGTTCCTAATTGAACTAGACCATACATCATTCCAGAAAGTTCTGTTAACCAACCAGCAACAATTTCACTTTCTGCTTCAGGTAAATCAAATGGAATTCTTTCTAATTCTGCAAGCATTGTAATGAAAAATACAATTGCACCTACTGGCAAAAATATTATCCATGGGAAACTAGATTGACTAGCAGCTATTTCAGATAAATTAAGAGTTCCAGTTAAAATTACAACACCTAACAAAGATAAGATTAATGGGATTTCAAATGAAACCATTTGGAATAAAGCTCTAATTCCTCCAATGAATGGGAATTTACTGTTTGCAGACCATGCAGAAAGAATTGTAATAATAGGAAAGAATCCAATTACTGCAAAAACTGCCAATAATCCCAAGTCAACATCTGCAACTACCCAACCTGGAGCAACTGGAATTAATGCAACAAATGCTGCTGCAGCTCCTACAAAGATTACAGGTGCAGCCCAGAAGAGAGGTTTGTCTGCTTTTGCAGGAATAATAATTTCTTTTGAGATTAATTTTAAACCATCACCCATTAATTGCAAAATTCCTTCTAGTTTTCCACAATAGAAAGGACCAACTCGTAATTGTAATTTTGCTAATAACTTTCTTTCAACAAAAATGGTTCCAGCTGCAAGTAATGCTGCAAAACCAAATCCAGGAAATGCCATTACTCTGAAAATATCAGTAGTCATGAATGCCTTTACTACAGGTAAAATTCTAGTAGGATCTGCCAACCAAGTTAATGCAAGAAATGGTGTAAGTAGTTCGCCATGAATTACAGGCATTTCAATATAAAACAAAACCATCATGACAAGAGGAATGCCTATAAGATTTAGAAGTAAAATTGTCCAAAAGGCAGGATCAAGTAATGATTTGATAAATTCACTTAGTTTGAATCGTGGTGCAATAACTGACATTTATCGGTCTGCCTCCACTGGCCAATAATTAAGACTCCAATATACAGAAGGCATGTTACCAAGTTTTTCACCAATTAATAATTGGGGTAATGCAATCAAGTTTCTAAAAGATGGGACACTGAGTTTTACTCTATATGGTTCTGTCTTACCGTCAGATACAATATAACATCCCAAAGAACCTCTTCCAGATTCTACACGTTTGTAAACTGTTGCAGGTCCTTTTGTTTTTGGATTTGGTTTTAATTTTGTTCTTACAGAACCAGACTTTGGCATTTTTTGTAATGCTTGTCTAATAATATTGCAACTTTCCATCATGTCAAGCCATGGAACTCGAGATCTTGCGTATGAATCTCCTTCTTTCATGACATTTGTATGAACATCTAATTCATCATAAACATCGTATGGTTCTTTGATTCTAAGATCATAATCTACACCGCTTGCACGAAGAACAGAACCAGTTGTTCCATATCTGATTGCATCTTGTCGTGATAAAACTCCAGTATCTCTAGTTCTTGAAATTAGAATCGGATTATCATAAAATACTGCAGCATATTCTTTGATACGTTTTTCAAAGTAATTTACTTGACGTAAACAAACTTCTTCAAAGTTTGGTGGCAAATCATTTCGTACTCCACCTGGAACAAAATGTGCATGTGTTACTCTAGCACCAGTCATTTTTTCCATAAGATCGATTAAAAATTCTCTATCACCTGCGGGCCACATAAACATTGTAGAATGCCCTAAGAAGATTCCATAAATTGCAAGCCAATACATTATGTAGATGCAGCGATTCAATTCAGATGCAATAACTCTAACATACTTTGCACGTTCAGGAACTTCAATTCCCAAAAGTTCTTCAGCTCCTAAAACATACGGATAAAGAACATTACAAGAATCATGGATTACAGGTCTTTCCAAGTGAGGAATATTTGTAATATAATTTCTATACTCAGCCATTTTTTCTTCTCCACGATGTACGTATCCTGGATCTGGATCACATGCAACAATGTAATCACCATCAATTTGAACAACAATTCTCATATGCCCTGAACCTGGATGTTGTGGTCCAACATTGAGAGTCATTATTCTCTCATCAACTTTTTTGAGTGCTAACCCTGGTGGTAATTCAGACATCATCTATCTTCCTCTTGTATCAAAGTCCTTTCTAAGTGGAGGTAAATCTGCCCAATCTTCTGGCAAAAGTAATCGTCTATTATCAGGATGGCCTTCAAAGTAAACACCAAACATTTCAAAAAGTTCTCTTTCATGAAATTCTACACTGTAAAAAATATCTCTAAGAGAAGGGAGTTTTGTTGCATCATTGCCGGGAATAGGATTTTCTTCTCGTTGGGCTCTAGTAGCTAAAACCAAAACTTGTCGTGCTAATGATGAATCAGTATAGGAACCAATATGGTAAACAACTTCAATTTCTTTATCAGCAGGAAAATCAACTCCTGAAACAGATTCCACATGATCAAAATTTAGTCCATCACGAATGAATTCTGCAACATCATGTACATTTTCACGACCAACATTAATTCTAACTCTATCTTCTTTTACAAAACCGACTTCAACTTTATCACCAAATTTTTCAGTAATTTTATCAGCAAGTCCTTTCTCAAATGCAGGTAATTCCACAGATTGTTCTTCAGGTTTTTTGGCTACAGTAGTTGGTTTTTCTTCAGGTTTTTCCTCAGATGCAGTTGTTTGCGTATCAGTACTCATTATACAAACTTCCTAGCTTTCATTCTCTTGATTTTTTCTTGTAGTAAAATACATCCTTGAATTAGAGTTTCAGGTCTTGGAGGACAACCAGGTACATAAACATCAACAGGAATTACACCATCAATTCCAGGAAGGACATTATACGAATCAAAATACAACCCACCAGTAATTGCACAAGCCCCCATAGCAATAACATATTTTGGTTCTGGCATTTGATCATAAACTAATCTAAGTCGTGGAGCCATTTTTCTTGTGATTGTTCCTTGAACAACAACTAGATCACATTGTCTAAGTGATCCAAAAGCTTCAATGATTCCAAATCTTTCAACATCATATCTAGGACTTGATGCTGCACCAAACTCCACACTGCAACAAGCAGTTTCAATGTGTACAGGCCACAGTGACCAAATTCTACCCCAGTTAATTGCATAACCCAATGGTTTGTCAATTGCTTTTTCTAAAATATCTCCTAGTTTTCCTACAAAGACATTTGCATTTTCTGGAGTAACTAAATCTTTAAGCAATCTTTCTCATCTCCTTAAAAATTTCATTTACATAAATAACTACCAAATTCTTCTTCTCCCTGATTGATACAATGCAAATGCCATTGCGCCAAACATAATTGCTAGAAAGCCCATCATAGGTAACGTAGCACTTTTTGGAAGTTCCAAAATTGCACTACCCCATGCATACAAGAAAATTGCCATCACATCAAACACTACAAACATCAGAATATAGGGATAATACTGCATCATGAAATGAGTTCTTCCTTCACCTGATGGGACTTGTCCACATTCCATTGGCAAAAATTTTACAGGGTTGCTTCTTTTTCTTGGTGAAACCATTCTTGAAATAATTAATGCAGGTGCCATTGCAGCAACTGCAAAGCCAAACATCAATACAACGGTACTATAATTGCCCGCTAATTCCCCGACCAATTTAGCTTTTCACCCTAATTTTTGTATAAAAAGGTATGTTTCAGATTTTCGGACTTTGATCGAAAAAAATATTTTTTCTAAACTACTTTATAGAACATTGATAAAATGCGATCATGTCAGTCAATATCGGAGATACTGCTCCAAATTTTGAGCTTCCAGACACAGAACTGAAAATGCGGACTTTGGATGAATTCAAAGGAGGAAAAATCGTTCTTTCATTCATTGTTGCTGCAAGTTCTCCAGTATGCGAAACTGAACTATGTACATTTAGAGATTCTTGGCAAGAAATTGCCGATATGGGTGCACAAGTAGTGGTAATAAGTAATGATGGTCCTTTTGCAAATAAAGCATTTGCAGAAAAACACAACTTCAATTTTCCATTATTGGGAGATTACAATAGTAAAACAATCAGAGATTACGACATATTGATGAAAGATTTACTACACATTAAAGACTACAATGCTGCTAAACGTTCTGTTTTTGTAATTACTGAAGACGGAAAAATTGGTTACAAATGGGTTTCAGAAGATCCTTTAAAGGAACCAAACTATGAAGAGATTAAAAATTTCCTCAAGTAGGAAAAATTCTTTTTTTATTCTAAATCGGCAATAACGTCGCCTTTAGCAACAGTTGCACCATCTTTAATTTTGAGATTTTTTACAGAACCATCTTTGTGTGCTTTTACTGCAACCTGCATCTTCATTGATTCTAATGTACAAATAACATCTCCTTTCTTAACTGAATCACCATCAGCAACTGCAATTGATACAACTTTTCCTGGAATTTGACTTTTGAGTGCTAATTGTGCACCACCTGAACCACCACCTCCGGAGTTTTTGAAAACAACTTCATCAAAATGAGTATTCATGTTCAGTGTAACTGGAACATGATCAATTACAAGATTCATTTCATTAGTTGAAGTCTCAAGATATTTTGCTTTATGATATTTTTGATCTAAAATGAACTCTATTCCTTTTGCATCCATGTTAAGAATTTTTAATTGATGTTCTTTGTCATTTATTTTAATTACATAATCATTGTTACCTAAATTTTCAATAATTTTTCCTTCAAATGATTTTTCTACATCAGTAATTTTATAATTCATTTATCATCAATCCAATTTATTTTTCCAAGATGCACTACTAGTGCCGTTGTTTTGAACTCTACTCTTAAAGTATTCAGAATGAATTATGGCTGCAGCTAAAGCAGATTCACTCTTGTCTTCTTTTTCTTTCTTGAGATCTTCAGTTAATTTGTCAATCATATCATAACGTTTCAAAAAGTCAGTTGACAATTCCCCATTCTTGTATTCATCAGATTTTAGAATTGTTTTGTAAAGTGGAATTGATGTTTCAACGCCTTCAACATACATGTCATTTAATGCAGTAAGCATTCTTGTTCGGGATTCCTCAAATGTTGGTCCCCACGTACAGAGTTTTGCCATTAATGAATCATAAAATGGAGATACTGAAGATCCAGGATAAAGATAAGTGTCGCATCTAACATTTGGTCCTGCAGGAATTGTTACGTCTGGAACAGGTCCAGTTGAAGGTGCAAAGTCCAAAAAGGTATCTTCTGCATTAATTCTACATTCAATAGCATATCCATTCATCTTTAGATCTTTTTGTTTGAATGGAAGTGGTTCACCGTTTGCAATATCAATTTGTAATTTTACAAAGTCTAAACCTGAAACCATTTCACTAATAGGATGTTCTACTTGAAGTCGTGCGTTAATCTCAATAAAATAAAATTCACCATTATCTGCTCTCAAGAATTCGGCTGTTCCAAGATTAGTGTAATCAACAGCTTCTGCTGCTCTAACAACTATTTCACCAATTTCTTCTCTTTTTGCATCATCTACTACAGGAGAGGGTGTTTGTTCAATTAATTTTTGATTACGTCTTTGAATGGAGCATTCTCTTTCAAAGATATGTACTGCATTTCCATGATGATCTCTACACATCTGATATTCAATGTGTCTTGTTTTTTCTAGGAATTTTTCAACAATGATTGCAGATTTTCCAACAGCAGCTATAGATTCAGATGTTACTGTATCATAACCTTCATGTAATTCTTTGTCATTTGTTACAATTCTAATTCCTCGACCACCACCACCATAAACTGATTTTAACATTACAGGGTATCCAATATCATTTGCAATTTTTGCTGCATCATCTGCATCTTTAACTAAACCAGGACTACCAGGTACTGTTGGGACTTTGGCTTTGAGCATTGCAGCTTTACATTCCATTTTATCACCACACAAATTCATAGAATCTGCAGATGGACCAATGAAAGTAATTTTATTTTTTTCACATAATCTTGCAAAGTCATCATTTTCAGAAAGAAAACCATAACCTGGATGAACAGCATTAGCACCAGAAGCTAACATGACTTCAAGGATTTTTTCTTGATTAAGATAAGATTTTGCCGGAGCTGCCTCACCGATGTGATAAGATTCATCAGCTTTCTTAACATGTAATGAATTACGATCTTCATCAGAATATACTGCAACAGTCTTGATTCCTAATGCATTACATGTTCTAATTACACGTAATGCAATTTCTCCTCTGTTTGCAATGAGTACTTTTTCAATCATCATTAATCACAAATTGATATTTCCGTGTTTTCTTGGAAGTTGTTTTTCTCTCTTGTTTGTAAGCATTCCAAGAGCTTTAATCAGCATAGGTCTTGTTTCTGCTGGGTCAATAACATTATCTACAGTTCCATGAGATGCAGCTACATATGGATTCTCAAACTTTTCTGCAAATTCATCAATTAATTGTTTTTTGAGTGCTTCAGGATCATCTGCGGCTGCAAGTTCTTTTCTAGACATAATTTTGACTGCTGCTTCTCCACCTAATACAGCACATCTAGCAGTTGGCCATGCATAATTAATATCAGTTCTTAGATTTTTACTTCCCATTGCAATGTATGCACCACCATATGCTTTTCCAATAACTAAAGTGATTCTTGGAACAGTAGCTTCACAATATGCATAAAGCAATTTACTTCCATGTCTGATAATTCCATTATGTTCCTGATTTGAACCAGGCATGTAACCAGGTGTATCTACCAAAGTAATAATTGAAATGTTAAAGGCGTCACAAAATCGGATAAATCTTGCAGCCTTGTTTGATGAATCTATATCAAGTGCACCAGCAAGATGCATTGGATTATTTGCAATTATTCCAACAACTTGTCCGTTCATTCTTCCAAAACCTACAACAACATTTGGTGCAAATAATTCGTGAACTTCAAAAAATTCATGATTATCAACAATTGAATTAATAATTTCTTTCATATCATATGGTTGTAAAGGATTTTCAGGAATTATGTTAATCAAATTATGATCTAATCTGTTTGGATCATCATCAGTTTTTGTTCTAGGAGGTTCTTCAGTATTATTTTGTGGAAGAAATGAAATTAATTTTTTGATGTAATCCATACATTGGTATTCGTTTTCTGCAACAAAATGTGCAACACCACTTTTTGAACCATGAGTCATTGCACCACCAAGATCATCAAAAGAAATTTCTTCACCTAACACAGTCTTTACTACATCAGGTCCTGTGACAAACATTGTTCCTGCTTTTTCAACCATAATTACAAAGTCAGTCATTGCAGGTGAATAAACAGAACCACCGGCTGATGGGCCAATACTTGCAGTAATTTGAGGTATAACTCCAGATGCTAATTGATTATGATAGAAAATATCTGCAAATCCATCAAGACTCATTATTCCTTCTTGAATTCTTGCACCACCTGAATCCATTACTCCAATAATAGGACAACCAGTTCTAACTGCATGATCCATGAGTTTAGTAATTTTCTTAGCACCCATCTGACTAAGAGTTCCTCCAAGTACAGTAAAATCATAAGCAAAAACAAAGATTTGTCTTCCATTTACTGTTCCATAACCACCTACTACACCATCTGTAAAGAATTTCTTTTTCTGCATATCATATTCGTGATAATGATGTGTAGTTAATGGATCAATTTCAGTAAAAGTACCTTCATCAAGTAAGAGATCTATTCTTTCACGAGCAGTTAATTTGCCTTTTTCGTGTTGAGCTTTAATTCTATCTTGACCACCACCCTGTAATGCTTCATTGTTGTTTTTAGTGGATTTTTCAAGTTTTTCAGAATGCATAACAGTAAACTAAATCAAAACGGTTTCATATATTAATTTAATTTGTAGATTTCAGATTATCAAATTTTTATAAAAAATCGTGGATCGATGTTTATTTTTGAAATTTATGAGTTAAGAATTGGAAATTTCTTGTTTGTAGATTTTTGATATGTGCTAAAAGCATCTTTTTCTTCACTACATTTCTTACAAATACACAATTGAGACACATTTGGAATATCACAATTTTCTTGGAATTCACATTGAGGGCAACCAGCAGAAGCCCCACATACTATACATGACAATTCATTTGTTTGAGCACATTTTTCATGTTTTACACCCAATCCCTTTGCCCATAATCCAACTTCATTTACTTCAATTTTTTCATTACATACAATACAAGTTCCTGGAAATTTCATAGGAATTTTTCTCCAGCTCATTGTATCAGATCAATCTCCTTATCAATAATATCTCCAAAAGTTTCCTGTAATTCTAATTCTAATGAATTATTTTTAATGCAAATCAAAACAAATGGAAAACACAAAGTTACAAATGCACTAGAAGAAAGATGTAATTTTTTTGCCATAACTGAAGAAAGTGATTTTATTTTTGCACCATCCCATCTAATTCTATTTAACAAAGGCCATGAAAGATTGTATTTTGTATATCTGATTCTATCATCATTTTGATATAATTTAATTAAAATATCATTTAGATAACGTAAAAGTCTCCAATTTTGTGTTTTCATTATTTTTCCATATAGCATATCAGCATTTGAAATAATTTCCAAATATTTTGAGAGGGTTAAATTATCCAAATCACTTGTGACAATACTAGAATAAAACGCATTAATTTTTTCTCTAGGATCTATTTGCATTGAATACAAAATGATTCTAGCTTCTTCAATTGAATTTGCTTTAAAGAATGCATTAACACCATCTTCAACATTAATACTTTCAAAAGATGTTTCAGTTTGAGGGTTAAATCCAGTAATCAGAGATTGAGTAAAGTTAATCATTGAACGAATATCTCCACGAGATTTGTTAATTGCTTTTATCAAAGAACCTGGAGATAGTTTTGCATTTTCTTTTTTTAGAATATTTTCAAGATAAACTCGTAACAAACGAGGAGGAATTTTTTTAAAAGAAATTGTTTTTACTACTTTTTTGATATTTTTCATTTTTTCCAAAGTGTCATCATTTGCAGCCAAAACAATTGGGACAGTAGGTTCTTTCAAAATATCAACAAGTGCTGATGCGCCTCCATAATCCCCACGTCCATGAATTCCATCTACTTCATCAACAAAGATCATAGGAGTTCCCAATACACTCACATTCCCTAAAACAGGCGTAAGAATTTCATTAATTCTAGATTTACTTCTAACATCACTTGCATTTAGACCAATCATATCATATCCAAATTGTTTTGCCACAAGAAAAGCCATAGTAGTTTTTCCGATTCCAGGAGGCCCTACCAAAAGAAGAGGTTTTGTGCCTTTTTTCCACTTTGCAAACCATTCCATAATCTCTTTACGTGATTCTTCATTTCCAACCATATCAGAAATTTTCTGAGGACGGTATTTTTCAGACCACATCAATGTAATCACTTGGGAAGTTTTGAATTAAACTCAGACCATTTGTTGATTTTTTGTAATTTATTGTACCAATATTGATTATAATGTTCCACAGTTAAGAATAAAAATTCTAAAAATTCTTTATGAGAGAATCCTTCAGGTAACAAATCAAGAGTTAGTCTAGCATCATGTAAATACAAATTACTTTTTTCTAAAGTTACATCAAATCCTTTTTTTGCATCATTTGCTAATAACGAATAGTAAAGTGGCCAAGATGGAATCTTTACAAATCCATTTTTAATTGAATCTTCAATTTCATTTCCACAACCCACACCTTCAGCAGCTCTTGCCATACCCAAATAGAAAATTTCTCCTAAAGGTCGTTCTGCTAAAGCCATGTTTCTACCAGCAGTCCCCATAACTGCTCGATATTTTTTATAAGACAAAGTCATTTCTTCTTCAGTAATTGTTGTTGGTTTTGATTTTAATTTCTCATCAAGATATTGACCAATTCGTGCATCTTTGAAACCTTCTTCAAATTCTTTTAAAACTTGTTCGCCACCTTTAGAAATTTTATCTCGAGCTAATTTCAAAATATAAGGATTCATCAATTTGTAATCATCAAGATAATCCAAATCTTCATCTTTGTCTACAATTCTATCCATAGGTTCACTAAGATCAATTGCCAAAATATGTCCCTCAACAATATCTTGTTTTAATTGAGGATCATTTCTTCCAGAATATTCAGCAGCTGCATCAAATAATCCATTAAAAACAGGGAATGTCATCTTGACAAAATTTGAATTTAAAATTCTCATGACTCTATCTTTTAGTACATCAGGACTTTCTAATTTTGATTTAATAGGCTCGATTTCTGAAGCATTTAAAATTATTTCAGTTGAACCTACTTCATCTCCAAATGCCTGTTGAGTTGCATTAGGGTTTGTATCGGATTTGATTTCATTAAGTAATCCTTGTGCAAATCTATCTGTAAAATTTGGAAATTCATTTTCGGTTTCTTCTTTGTATTTTTTAAATAATTTGTAACCTTTTGATTTGAATAATCCTTGTTTGATAATTTGTTTTCCAGGTTTTGTGCTCATTAATGCTTCTTTACTTACAACAGATTGATCTTTCCCACTCACAATCGTAATCTTCTTTATTGTTATTTATGCTTTCAAACAAAAATTTTTTTCACTTAAATTACGATCAAATGAGAAAACATCATGGATGTAATTGAAATTCTTCGTGAAGTTTCAGATAGAATTTATCAAAATGTAAAAGAATTAGCAGGAACTGAAAATGCTGCGGGCGATTTTGGAGTAGGAGCAGGAGGGGATGTTTCACGTAATATTGACATTATTGCAGAAAAAACAGTTTTAGATTATCTTAAAGAAATTAATTTTGATTGTGTTGTACTAGGAGAAGAATGTGGAAGAGTAGAATTATCAAAAAATCCAAAAGGATTTGTGATAATGGATGCAATTGATGGTTCTGCAAATGCAGTTCGTGGTGTTCCATTTTTTTGTAGTTCATTAGCATTTGCAACTGAAGATAAATTAAGTTCAATAACAGATGGTGTAATTACAAATTTATCAAATGGGGAAATGTATTGGGCAACAAAAGACAAAGGTGCTTTTTTTAATAAAAAACAAATTCAAGTTCACAATAAAGATCCAATTTACAAAATTATTGGAATCAATACATCAGGGGCATCAACTGAATTATTAAAAAGATTAGAGCCTATTTATGAAAACTATGAACATACAAGACATTTTGGAGCAAATGCTCTTGAAATGGCATTGTTTGCAAGAGGCTTAATGGATATTTTTATTGATTTACGAGACAAAATTAGAATTCAAGATATTGCTGCAGGATACATAATTGTAAAAGAAGCAGGAGGATTACTTTTAGATGCAAATTTGAATCCACTTGATTCAGATCTAAGCTATTCTACAAGAGTTTCTTTTATTGCAGCTGCAAATCAAAAAATTCTTGATGAAATAATGTCTCAAATGAACCAGTAATCAAATTCTAAGAGAAATATATTTAACCAAACTCAGAGAAAATATTCTTGTATGGTAACTGAAACAAAAGCTAAAGTTGTTTACAGAGAATTATTAAAAGAAGATTTAGTCGTCATACGTTTAGTTCCAGAAACCGGAATGCCAGAATATCAAACTGGTCAATTTTTAACAATCGGACTTCCAATTCCTGCTGAAAAAAAAATAGTTAGAAGAGCATATTCGATTGCATCTCATGCAGAAAATAGAGATTATTTTGAATTTGTAATCAGATGGGTAAGAAAACCATTACCAGGTCGTGTTACAACAGAATTATTTTATTCAAGTGTAGGTGACGAAGTATTTCTAGGAGATCCTAGTGGAACAGCTTTACAAATTAGCGATACATTACCAAATGGTCAGAAAGATAACAGAAGGGTGATTTGTGTTGGTGGTGGAACGGGATTGGCGCCATTTATTGCATTTGCAAAACATTTTCACGATACTAACGATAAAAGAGAAGTTATTGTCTTGCATGGTGCAAGTTATGTTGATGAATTAAGTTACAAACGATTGTTAACAGATTTCGAATTAGAAAGTGAGAAAAGAGGAAGAGACAAGTGGAATTTCAGATATAGAGCAGCAATCAGTAGACCAAAAGAATTTTTCAACAGATCATGGAATGGTCATGTAGGTAGAGTAGAGTCATTTTTCAAAGCTGATAAAAAAACAGGATTATCACCAGTTGAAGAGATGGTAGGCGAGGAAATCACACCAGAAAATTCTATTATTTACATTTGTGGATATCAAGGAACAATTGATGGGGTAATTGACTCATTGGGACCAAAAGGTTTTGTTACTGAACATGAAAAAAAGCCAGATGGAAGTTTTGGAATTAAATTCGAATCTTACGGATAGAAATTTTTAAAATTATTATTACTAACAGAAAATATTTTCTTACAATAGGAATCCTGTGGATATTTATATTGAAGTATATTTTTCCAAAACATGGCAGAATTAAAATGTCGAGATTATGGTTTTGAATGTGATTTTGTTGCAACAGGTGAAATGGAAGAAGTGATTGAAAACTTCAGAAAACATACTGATGATGAACATGGTATTGATTATTCTAAAGAAGCAGTAATGCAATTTTTGTTAAGAAAACAAGGATTGTAAAATTCTAAACTCTACTCATTCTAATTGATAATACAGGTAATTCTTTTTCAATAATTTTTTCTACTGCAGGAACAATACCAGATCTAGTTTTTACATTTTCTTCAAAAATTTCATAAATTTGATCTCTGAATAATAATTTAATTCCAGGAAGTGCAGTAATTCCTTCATCAACAGTTCTTGGCTCAGATAAATCTAAAATCAAAGTACCTTTTTTCTTTTCTTCCATTACTAATCTAATTCGCTCATATGTAATCAAGAAATAATCAGAAGTTGTTACAACTAAAATGATGTCATACTTGTCAAAACCTGCTAAAACATCATTAAAATCAACAGGAGTTCCACCCAACACAGTTGTAAAACCAGTGGCTCTATCAAGAGTTCTACTTGTCACATCATATGAAATTTCTTTTTTATTCAAAGTTTTTGCAATCATTGCTGCAGATTCACCAGTACCGATGAGAAGTACTTTTTTCTTAGAATCAAGACCTGCTTTTTCATCTACAAGTTTTATGGCTACATCACCTAGTGATACAACGTCTTTTGCAATACCAGTAGTATCTCTCATTCTTGTGGCTAATCTAATCACACTTTCAAATAATGTATTGAGGATTTTTCCTGAAACTTCAGAACTTTTTGCATTAGCTAAAGCCTGTACAATTTCATCAAAAATCTCTTGTTTTCCAACAACAACAGAATCCAAACCAGATGCTAAACGCAACAAATGATAATACACATTATCTCCTTGGTATACTTCAAGAGTTTGATCAAAATGATCAATATCGATTTGTTCTAAAGAAGATAATGAAACCCAAGTATCTTTAATTTTATTTAGTACAAGACCTGCGGCTTCAGTTCTTCTTGCATCTGGTGAATCATCAGTTTCAGAATTACTTACTGTAAAAATTTCAACTCTACTTGCAGTTTGAATAATAATACATTCATCAACACCAGGAATTTTTTTGAATTCTTGACAAGCTGCTTCAACATCTTTGAAAGTAAATTTGGATAATGTATGTACAGGTATATTTTTAAAAGTTACACGTGCATTCATGACATTAAAATTTGTACACATATTATTTCACATTAAGCCTTTATTTTACTCCGTCCACCTTTAGCAGTTCTAAATACATTCATTCCAATGTAGAAATTTTCATGTAAAGATTCTAAATATGTAATTTGATCTTGAGCTTCTTGAATTTCTTTTTCTGTAGATTCAGGATTTTGTTTTAATGTTTCAAGATTTAGTTTGGATACTTCTAAAAATTCATCTACACCACGTTCATAATTTGATACTCCTTCAAATTCTGGACTAAGAACATGTTCAGGATTATATGCAGGAGTTTGATCTTGTGGAATTTCTGCTTTTGCAGTAAGGGATGCTTGTTCATCAGCAGTAAGAATTGGTCGTGGGAAACGATCTTCTTTTTCTAACCAGAATTCAGGTTCTCCCATGTCACGTCTAAAAATTTCTTCTCCACCTCTTTTGAAAGTATAATCAGGTGCTTTTTCAGTATCTGCTTTAACTTCAGCAGCAATTGCTTTGTACTCTACTTCTGCTGCAGCTTCTGCTTTTTCTTTTGCAGCTTCTGCTCTAGCAATAGCTTCTTTTGCTGCAAGTTCTGCAGATTCAGCAGCTCTTGCTGCAAGTTCTGCATCAGCTGCTGCACTAGCAGCTGCATCAGATGCAACATCAGATTTAATCTCAGTTGTTTCTTCAACAGATGGCTGTTCTGATTGAGAATCATCAACAGATGTTGTTTCAGATTCTTTTTTCTCTTCAGACATCAAAAATCACTAAGATTGCCTGAATTTTAATATTTTTGTAACCAATATTGTTGATTCTTGCTTTTTTGTTACTAAAATCAACAGAATAGTTATGATCGGGAAAAATAATTTTCAGATAATCAAATTAAAGAGAAATAATGGCGCCCTCGGCGGGATTTGAACACGCGTCTCAGCCGTGACAGGGCCGAATTCTAGACCGGGCTATACTACAAGGGCACAAGTTCACTGAATCAGAATGCTAGATTAAAAGTTTCTGTCAGAGCAAAAAACTTTGTAAAAGACTAAATTATACGCGTAAAATATTTTTTTCGTGGGTCTATGGCGCAGCCAGGTAGCGCACCGGACTTTTAATCCGGTTGTCAAGGGTCCGAATCCCTTTAGACCCGCTACTTTTTCCTTATTTTATTATCAAATTGACTTGTTTTGTCAAATCATCAATAGATGAAATGATTCTATTTTCTCTTTTTGAAACTTGTTCTCTAAAACCATTTATTTTTTGAATTCTATCAGAAATCATTCTTTTTTGTTCATCATAACCTGAAGAACCAAAAGATTTTCTCTCCTTCAGAGATGAGGTGACAGTTGTAGTAGTGATGATTTTTGAGACTAATTTTGGATCAACTTTTGTGTCAGTAACTGATTTTTTAATTTCTGATAAGGTTAATTTTGAAATAGGTTTTTTTGATTGAGAAGATAACTGAACTAAAATTCCAGAAATTTTATGAGTTACTCTAAATGGAATCCCCTCTTGAACTAATTTTTCAGCAATATCCAGTGCAATCAAATTACTTGATTCGGTAACTTTCTTCATTCGTTTTTCATTAACTTTCAAAGTTAGTAGAATTGATTTTAAAATTAATAATGCGCTAATTGAAATTTTTGATGTAGACCAAATAGAAGATTTGATTTGTTGTAAATCACGTCCGTATCCAGATGCAAGTCCTTTGATAGTAGTAAGTATTGCAGTAAGATTTCCTATAACTTCTGCAGTTTTTCCACGTGTCAATTCTAAAATATCAGGATTTTTCTTTTGAGGCATTACACTTGAAGGAGATGTAAATTCATCAGCAAGTTCAATAAA
>CAYTNP010000014.1:0-2354 GCA_964439165.1 uncultured Nitrosopumilaceae archaeon
GAATTAACAAAACCAAAAATTTGGTATTTACTTGTTTTTACTGCATTTGGTGCAGCATTAACAGCATCTCATATTTACAATATTGAAATTTCATTGCCAACTTGGTTGTTGATGTTATTTTCAGTTGCTGCAGGCTCTGCAGCTGCTAATACATTGACAAACTATCATGATAGAGATATCGATGCAATTATGGAAAGAACAAAAGGTAGACCTCTTCCATCAAAAAGAATTTTTCCAGCAGTTAAAGCAAGGAATTTTGGACTGGCATTAGCTGGAATTTCTTTAGTATTGGCATTTGGAATTTCTTTTACTACAACATTTGAGCAAGGTCTTTGGGCTACAACATTCATTGCATTTGGATTACTAAACAATGTACTTGTCTACTCTTATGCATTAAAACGAAATTCTAGAACAAATATTATTCTAGGAGGATTATGTGGTGGTTCACCCCCAATGATTGGTTGGGTAGCAGTAACAATGACAGATATGTGGACAATGGGTCTTGCAATGGCAGGACTGGTTTTCATATGGATTCCAATGCATATTTGGGCATTGACATTACATTTCAAAGATGATTACAATAAAGTTAATGTTCCAATGCTAACTGCTGTACAATCTGAAAAAACATCATCAAGAGCTATTGCAGGCTCTACAGTCGTAATGGTATTATTTTCTATTGCACCATTTTTCATAACAACTGAGAGTGGGGAACCAATGGTAAGTGATGTCTATTTGTGGACAGCTATTGCATCAGGTGCTTTAATGGTAGGTTTATCAATTTGGGTGATTGTAAAACCTATTGAGAAAGCTTCATGGACTTTGTTTAAATTTTCTAGCCCTTACCTTGCAGTATTATTTATTGCATTAATGGTAGATTCTGCATTATAGCATACTGCTATTCTCATCAAGGCTGTTTAACTCCTTAGTGATCTTTGAATGTTTTTCAACTAAAGATTCTAGCTCTTTTTGTAATTCTTCAGAATTCCATTTTGAAGAAATTAGAGAAGATAATTTTGCAACAATACTCCATTGGAGATTACTTTGCTCATCAATTAATTCCAAAAAACGTTTACCTTTTTCATCATCATTCATATTTTTTAGAAATTCTCCAATGATAAAAATCTAGTAGAAGGTAATTGTATTATTTCAAAGTTTTATTAAGAAATATGGATAAAAAAATTCATTGCAGTGTAGTATTTCAGAATGTAAATTAAAAGCAGAAAAGACAGTCAAAATTAGTTTTAGAGAAACTAGAAATTTATGCAAAAATCACTTTGAGTTATTCTTAAACAAAAATGAACAACATATTCCTAATTTTACTAGAGCATCTAAATTTTACCTAAAATAAATTCAATTTTTCAAACTGTAGAATTATTGAAAGATTTAACATCTACTATTTTTAAAATATCATATGGTTGCTAAGAAAAAAAGTACCGTAAAAAAGAAGGCTGTCAAAAAGAAACCTATCAAAAAAACAGCATCAAAGCCAAAAAAACAAACAAAATCTACAATAAAAAAACCAGAATTTGATAAGGCTTGGAAAGAATACAATTCCGCATTAAATGGCTGGAAAGAATCCTTAGCACAATGGCAAAAAGCCACAAATGAAACTTTAATGACATATCATGATGCATGTCAAAAAGCAATTGAATCAGATGCAGAATTATTAAAAAAAGTCAGTTCAAGTTGGGAAAATACATGGGAAGAGATTGGACCTGAATATATGAAACAGCAAACAAAAATGATAGAAAATATTTTCAAAGAGACAAACATTGAATCAGTAAAAAAATTCAATGATCAATGGGAAAAATTCCTCCAAACATCAGGAGATGATTCGATAATGGCATACCAAGAAGCCATTAAAAAATTCAATCAGGCATGGCAATCAGGACAAATGTAAATAAATAAAATTCAAAATCACTATTTTTTCATTTTAACAATTCGAAAAACTTTGCAATTACAAACTGAACAAAATCCTTTGAGTGCATTTCTACCATTTTTCATTACAGTTTCTTGAGGATTTTTAATTGGTCTTTTAGTTTTACATTTAACACAATATGCTTCAGGGATTTCAGATTCGGTAGTTTTTTTGGCATTTGAAGGGGTAAGGAGTTTTTTCTCAATATCATCAAGTTTTTTGTTTTGTTTTTGTAAAGTTTGAATAATTTCATGTTCAATATCTGCAGATTCAAGAATTTCAATTTCTTTTTCTAATTCTTTGACTTGAGAAATTTGTTCAGAGGTAGCTTCTTCAGATGATGGATGTAATTGGGAAAATAATACATCTTCTAATTCATCAATTTGATTTTGTAAATCACTTACTTGAGATAATTGTTCAGGGGTAGCTTCTTCAT
>CAYTNP010000014.1:2454-8525 GCA_964439165.1 uncultured Nitrosopumilaceae archaeon
GTTCTTCTGATGATTCTTTTGGTAGTGAACCTCTAGGACTGGAAGGTGTAGTATCTGATTCTGGTTGTAACTCTGGTTCTTGTGTGAGTTCTGAATCAGATGTATCAAGTAATAACTCAGGTAAATCACCTAGATTATCTAACGTTACTTTATTTTTATCAATTCTAAGATAAGGAGTTCCATTGATAGAATATGTAAAGATCTGTTTTCCTTTTTTCCAAGAATTGGTTCCACTATAAATTGTAAAATATACTAATCCATTTTTGATATCAGAAGAAATAGTTAGACGATCAATTGGGTGACCTTTACTTATTCCATCATCAGTATCTCTATGTCTAATTGCAGCAGAAATCAAATGTTCAGAATCATAACTTATTTTAGAAATTAAATAATCGCCCCAAGTATCCAATATAAAAAATAATGAAGAATTTCTACTAATTAAGCAATCTCGATTCATTAAAATCAAAACCGTTGGGATTGAAAATTAGATCAAGATCTACAAGATCCCAAAAAAATGAATTTATCAAGAATTTAGGCATGAAAAATAAGATTATAATGGTTTGAAAAGCCGGTTTTAGTATGGAGATTTCTGTTGAACCATGGAAAAAGCTAATCATCCACGAAGTCATCGAATACAAATTTGATGATTGGGTGAAACAAATTGCATTTAGTACAAGATCCTCAGGAGGTGCAATTCCTACAATGCAATGGACAAATGGAATTGTTTTTTCACCAGCAAATTTTCCTACAACAAATGCAACTGTGGAAGAGCAATTAAAAGGAGTTTTACATTGGTCATCAGTTTCATTTGCAATTAAAGAAAAATTTGAAAAACAAATTGTTAAAGAAAATGCAACTATCAATTTAGTTGATGTAAGTGTAAATGAAATTTTTAAAGAATTATCATTTAGTTTGAAGAAACAATCAAAATATGGATCTATTGAATCTGGCAAAAACTAATGAATGTTGAAGAAACAATAAAAAAATGTGAAATTTATTCTAAACAAATAAAACAATATGACCCAGATCCATTTTACATAGACTATTTTTTTACAAAATACATAGATTCAGTTAATGAAGTATTCAATTTGATTTTTGAAGAGGCAAGTAAGGATTTTGGATTATTTATTTTAGAAAAAAGTACTCAAGAAAAATTTTTAGAAAAAGCAAAAATAAAAAATGATAAAAATGCAATAAAATTTTCAGAATGGTATTTAAAAAAATTCAATCAAGAACATGAAAATCCACTTCCAAATGCAATAAAAAAAATTTGTAACTTTAAAAATAAATCAAAAAAAATTCCTGAAATTAAAATTATGATAAGAGCCTCAGAAAGATACAAAGATGATGTAAATCAAGAGATCAAAATTAACTTAACAAACAAAAAATTACGCTCAAAAGAAGAACTAAGTATTGAAATTAATCGACAATTACCAATATTTTTAGAAATTATTAATCATAAAAGAAAAAAAAGAAATGAACCAAAAGTTGATGAAAATCAGGTAACAACATCTGCATTTATGAACATTGAAGACCACAAAGATATTGAAATTGCATATATTTCTGAAATTTACATATCAGTATTAAAACGAATGGTAGAAGAAACAAGGAAAAAAATCAAAGAATTAACAAAATGGGAATAATTTTAGTCAGTAAAACCAAAAATCGAATGTTCGTTTTTAATTTTAATTATTGGTAAATATGAAAAACCATGATCAAATCTATCAGAAAATTCTGGTTCTTTGCCATGATTTCCCTGATATTTGACAAAATGTTTGTCAGGTTCAGAATCTAATTCAACATAATTGAAATTGTAATAGACTTCATCCATTTCTAACGATGTAATGTATCCTAATACCCAGGATTTCTTTGTAGGAATTGCGTACAAAGTTGTATTTTGTTCATCAGGGAATTCAGGATCATATGTTAACCTAGCCAAACTTCCCAAATCTTTCACTTCAATAGGATGAAATTGATCAGTAATTTCTTTTGATTTTTCTGCTAATGGTGAAATTTCAGATTTCATATGAATAATTGGAGCATAATGTGAAATATTTTTTGTAGAATCTACAATCTCACAAATCTCTTTGCCTGCATTTACCTGATATGAAACATATCTTCCAAGTTTTGGCATTTGTGTGTAAAAAATCAATAACGTATTTGCAAGAGTCAAACTACTTGAAACAATTCTGACATCATTGAATTCTTGAGAATAGATTCTTTGAGGAAATTCTCTTAATGCACAAGCGTATCTTGCCAAATCATCAAATCCAGATAACTCAATAAAACATTCATTCTGAGAAACATCCATACAAAATCATGAGTAAATCATGTTTTTACTGTTTCGAAAATTTGAATATTTTTAATTCATTTTTTATGAAAAGTATCAATAAATAAAAAAGAGAAAATTATCTCTCAATTCAATTAATTATTGTGATTTTGGCCACATTGAACTCCAAGTTTCAGTGAATTTTTTCATCATTTCACCATATGCATTCATCTGTTCTAATCCGGATGAGCTTAGAGATTTTTGCCAATTTTCAACAAATTGTTTGAAAGCTGAAGCATTTGTATCATTGAGAGCTTTTTGCCAATTTTCACTAAATCCTTTGAATGAATTCATTCCAGCATCAGTCATAGCTTTTTGCCAATTTTCTCCAAATAATTTCATGGTTTCATTACTTGATTCTACAGATGCTTTTTCCCAAACATCATTGAATTTTGATTGCATATCTTTGCTAGAATTTTGAATTTGTTCAAAAAGAGATTTCCAATTTTCAAGAGATTTTGTATATTCTTGCCATAAAGAATCCCATTCTTGATTTTTTTCTGGTTCAGACATTAACTAAAGATGATTCTCCTGATTCTTAAATTGATCCATGATAAAATAGTTGAAAATAGGTTTTAGCGATTTTTTAATCGTTTTTCCATTCTAATTTTACCTTCTTCAAACTTTGTTCTATCTTCATCAGTTTTTAGAGATAATTTAGCAACATGTATTGGTTTTCCATTTTTGTCTAATGCTACAAAAGTAACAAAAGCAGTTCCAGTTACTGTTCTAATTCCAGTGACTATATCCTCAGCTTCTGCTTTAACTTCAATTTCCATTGAGGAATTATGAACATAGTTGATTCTTGCATTAAGTGAAAGAACATTTCCAACAAAAACTGGTTTTAAAAAATTCACACTGTCCATAGATACAGTAACAGCATTTGATTGAGAATGTCTTTGAGCAACAATTCCTGCAACCATATCAATATGTTTTAAAATTTCACCACCAAACACATTTCCAGCAGGATTTGCATCAGAAGGGAACATTCTAACAATTACTTCAGCATGAGATTCAGAAGGACTTTTTTCACGAGTTTGAGAGTTTTCTGAAGACATAATCTGAATTTTATTTATTATTAATCCAATTTAATTTAATCAGTTATTATGAGTTATTTGAAATATTTTTCCAGTTTGATTTTGTCTATTTTTGGGATTTTTGCCAATTCAAATCCTTCAGGGCGTTTTGAAAGAGATCTTGTGGCATCTATGCCTATTTTTGCAGTTTTTAGATTCTTTTGATCACTTGAAGGATCAAGACTAGAGCCACGAATTTTTTTAAAAATCACTAAATCTTTGTCAGCTTGGAATCTTGTCGCCATAGCATATTCTACAGATTCAGCATTATTTGGATCAATGTCTTCATCTACAACAGTTACCTGTTTTAATGAACGGTGTGAATCAAATGTTTTTTGAATTATTTTTTTAGGATCAGATTCATTTTTCTTTTTAATTTGTACTACTGCATGTAACCAATTACATCCACCATTTGTCATTGAAACTTGTTGTGTTTGAGAAAATGACTTTTTCAATTCTCCATTTAATTTTGATTCAATTGGCATTCCCATAAGTAATCGATGTTCAGAGTATCCAGATAAAACATCGTGAAATATAGGATTATTTCTAAAGTATAGATTTTCAAGTTCAAAAACAGGTTGAGTTCGTTCATGATCATATGTTTGAAGCATTTCTACCATCCATTCAGAATGGGTTTTATCACGAAGAATTTTTCCTTCCATCACAATTTCAGCACCAGATGGAACGTTTAATCCTGAAAAAGGGAGTTTTGCCAGAGTTAATTTTCCACCTAAAAGGGAATTTGCAATATCAATCTCATCTTTTCCCCATTCTGCTTGATATGCCCCTGCAATTGAGATTGCTGGATGAACACCAACAGTAATTGCAATTTTCAAATCTTCTCCATGCTCTTTTGCATCAACAAAACATCTATGCAAGTGACGTCCCTCTACCATTCTAATAGAAAAATGAGTTTTATCAATTGGCATCATTCTATGAAATGATGAATTTTGTTTTCCTGTTTCAGGATTTTTTGCATATGCAATTGAAGATGTAATAAAAGATCCAGATTCCTTTTCAAAATGATTCACTATAGGCATAGAAAAGATGTTTTTTGACTTGTTTTCCATGAATTTTCCAGTAGAAATGACTTTTGGTCGTTTTGCTTTTTTTATTGCTGAGATAACTTTGCTGTGAATATTTTTTTCTGTTCCCCCAACTGCAAGACCAAATCTTTTTCTTGTTCCAACTAAATTTGCAACTAAATTGAAATCACTTTCTTTAATATTTTCAAACAAAACTGCATGAGAGCCATCAACCTTTGCAGTAATTCCTGCAATTTCATATTTTGTAGAAACTTTAGTTTTGACAGTTTTTAGTTCTTTATTCTTTTTAATTTGGGAAATGTAATTTCTTAAATCACTCATTCTCAATCATCTCCATTATTTCTGTCATTAAGCCTTTTGCAGTACTAGTTGCTAGTTCTTTTTGAATAAATGTAGAAACCAAAGCAATTCCTCTCATTCTAGTACTTATTTGCTCAGCTACAAGTTTCAAAAAAAGAGATTCAGTTCTTGATGGGATAATAGTAGTAGTAATAGGGGTAGGTCCAGTTGCCAAAGATGCAACCATAGAACCAATTTTGTTAGATCCTTCAGTTACAGAGACAAAAAATCCATTTTCAAATTTTTGAATCTGTAAAGAAAAGCTACGGCTCTCCAAATTTACCGTTTTCTGGAAAAATCCATTTGGAGAGTTCAATAAGCTATGAACAAGTCTTATGCTTTTATTGCTATTGATTCATTTTTTAGGGTAGTATCAACAGCAGGGTTTTTCTTACAATTTTTCTCGTGTTTATCTGGGTAAACAAATAATTTTTCACAGTGTTTGCAAGGAGTTTTTTCTTTACCTTTTGCTGAAACTTTGGATTTTGTTGCTTTAGCTTTAGTTGTTTTTGCTTTTGTTTTAGCTTTAGATTTTGTTTTAGCTTTGATTGTTACTTCTTCAACTTCTGGTTGAATATCAGCAACTGCTTTAGCTTCAATAGAATCAGCCTCAACTCTTGCACGTAATTTTGCTTTGTATTTCAAATTACGTGGTTTAGTTCTTAATCTATAACCACAGCATGGACACCAAAGTCCTTCCCATTTGATGAATATTTCACAAATTTGACATCGACGTTGTCCAGAAGCATATCTTCCGGTTCCAACAGGCTTTTGAGCCTTGTATCTTACACAAATTCCTTTACAAGTCATCTTGGTGTTCTAATATAGAATTCATAACTATATAAGCATGGATCGATAAAATCAATAATAATTAATCAAAAAAGATGAAATAATTATAAGAAATTTACCGATTAACGATATTAGTTGCAAAGAAAAACAAGAAATCTTCAATAAATATGTATAGCTTGAGATGGTATCGTTTTTCTTGAAAAAATAATACATATCCATATAGTTGTTTGAACAAAAATTTCATTTTTTTTAAAAAAAATCAAATAAAATACAAGATATGTTCATACTTTAATAATTCAATAATTGAAAATCATCAAAAAATGAACTATTTTCAGAATTTAGAAATTTTTTAATTTTATCCAGTTAATGAAAGTGGTAAAATTGAATGTCGTAATCCATCTCTCTGAGAAATGTATTTTGCAGAAAGCATATCTCGCTTTCCTCTTTGGTTAAAATTTTTGATTTTTGGACTTGTTTTTCTTTCATCAACAA
>CAYTNP010000014.1:8625-16461 GCA_964439165.1 uncultured Nitrosopumilaceae archaeon
TTTCCTCTTTGGTTAAAATTTTTGATTTTTGGACTTGTTTTTCTTTCATCAACAAATTCTAGTTCAAAAGAAGAACAAAATTGAAGATTTAACATTGTTCCAATTTGTTTTGCAATTTTCATATTTCCATTGCCGATTTTGATAACTTTTCTTTTAGCTCTCAAACCTCCCAGTACTTCAATTATATGAAAAACCAATTTTTCAATTGATGTATGATATGAGCTTTCGATTTCTTTTTCATAATAAAAAATAGATAGACCGGTTCTTTGTCCTGGATCAATTCCAATAATCAAATTATTCTCTTCAAAGTCTAAACATGATTTTTGGATTATTGTACCCAAAATTACAGTAGGATGATGTTCAAGAATATCTTCATGAATCAATAATTTTTCTGAAGTGTTGGGAGATTCTTTTCTAGTAGTAAAAATTAGATTCCCAGAATAATCCATAATTTCTTCAGGTAAAATAGAATCAAATGGTAAATTGAGAGTTTTAAGATAAGTAGAAAATCGATAGTATGGTTTACCATATGTTGTTGCAACACCAATACGAGAATTAAGTATGGATTCGATATGTTATGGATTGAAATATGAGATTTATGATTATGCCTTCAAAACAGTTGACACAACATGTTTTACAGCCTCATCAAAATTAGCATCAATTTTTGATTGAACTTCAGATAATTTTGCTTCACCTTCTTGGGTGATTTTTGCAGATTCTGCAGTTGCTTTTTCTTTGGAAGCATTAATGAGAATTTCAGCTTCTTTTGTTGCCATTTCTCTTGTTTTTTCCAAGAGACCTTCAATTTCTGATTGTGCCTTGATTGCAAGTTGTTTTTTCATATCGCCTGCTTTGCTGTTTAGTGAGTCCAAATCATCTTCCAAAGTATTCAAGGATTTGATAATTCCAGTTACTTTGGATTCTGCCATGCTGCTCATTATACAAAAAATTCAATGAATCCATTACTTAAATCATTCATTTTTTACTAGTTTTTAGGCACAAATTCCTTTAATTTTCAATTATGCTGATGTAAGACTCAAGATTGCTTTGGCAAGATCGCCTTTTGCATCTTCAAGAGCAAGTTTGGCCTTTTCTTCATCAACTCCTGCCTGCATACTAACTAGTTGGATATCTTCTTCAGAGAAAATAGGCACCTCTAATTCTTTTTCCTCATAGCTATCAGCAGTTACAGTAAAAATTGAATTGTCTTTTGCCTTCATTTCGGTAACAGCAGGTTTGCTGATAATGATCTCTTTTTTATCGGTCTTTATGATTACTTCTTGAACATTGGATAATTCGTTCATATCTAATCCCATCTTATCCATCATTCTTCGCATTTCGCGATTTCCTCCTCCTCGCATCATAGTTCTTTTTCCTCTTTACGACTTTTTAAACTATCTCTAACTTTCACTGCTACACCACGATTAAAATCAGTAATCATATCATATGATAAAACAGCTTTACCTACTGCGATTACTTTATTTTTAAATAAAATTGGAGTGTCACCAGAAATTTGAACATTTTTTCCACACTTTACAACATGTTTACAAAATACAGAACGGCCTTCCATTACAAATGGAGCAGCATCTTTGTTTACCTCAACACAGTTTTCTTTGAATGATTTACTTTTCAATAAAATTTGGGCAAAATATGTGCTAATTGCTAAACCACCATCAATTCTCAAAGTACAAAGAAGATTCCCTTTATGAGAAACTGTTCTAATTCTTCCTGTTTTTCGTGAAAATATCATGTCTATATTTTTTGGCAAGTGTTTTGAAACACCTTGTCCGAATAATGCATCAAGTGAATGTTCAAGTTTTAGAACAGGATCCATACATATTCCGAAATTTCTCAAAATATTAATTCAATGTTAAACCATGTTTTTGATCTCAAACTATATAGATTAGAATATTTACCGTAGATTATGGCTGAAAATGAGGAAACTAGAAAAATTCAGTTTACGGGTAAATCATCCTATATTGTTTCATTGCCAAAACAATGGATTACAGATCTTGGTCTAAAACAAGGAGACCAAATCAGAATGGTAAGAAAAGATTCATCAACATTAGAACTCTATCCTCCAAAATTTGAATCTCGCAATCAAAAAAAAGAAGATGCATTAATTGAAATCAATCCTGAGGAAAAAGCATCATCAATTATTAGAAAATTAATCTCACTGTATTTTTTAGGATATAGAACAATTAACATAAAACCAAAAGATGGAAGATTAAGTCCTGTTCAAAGAAACACAGTCAAAGAAGCAGTTAAACGAATGTTGATGGGTTCAGAAATAATTTCAGACTCAATTAATGGAATTACAGTTCAAGTTTTGGTGAATTTGTTAGAATTATCAGTTGATGGAGCATTCAAAAGAATGATTCACTTGGCAAAATCAATGTCAAGTGATGCAATTTTGGCAGTTAAAGAAAATAATTTGGAATTGGCCCAAGAAGTAATCAACACAGATGATGAAGTAGACAGATTTGGATTTTACATAATTCGTCAATTAAAAATCGCAATTCAAAACGAGCACATGCTAAAAGAGATGGGTTTTAGGAATCCAAGAAACTGTCTAGGGTATAGACTAGTTGTAAAGAATATTGAAAGGGTAGGAGATCATGCATCATTTATTGCAAAAGATCTTTTAGAATTCAAAAAGCCAGTCAAAAAAGAAATTCTAATCAAACTTGAAGATATGAATGAATTTTGTTTATCAGTTTTAGATGATGCATGTCTTGCATTATTCAAAGAAGACTATCAGCAGGCTGAAAAAATTATTGAAAAAACTAACGAAATTACAAAATATGAGAAAAAAGTCAGAGATGCCTCAAAATCACTAAAAAATGAAGAGGAGGTTTACAGGGTTAGAAGGATGACTGAGAATATCAGAAGAGTTTCAGAATATGCTAGTGATATAGCGGAAATTGTCCTAAACATGAATATTGAAAAAACATTGAAAAAATCTTAGAAAATCAAAAAGATAGAATCTTTAACATGAATTATAGCAAAAATACCGTATCAAGATGAATTCAGCAATTTTAATCACATATGACAAAGAGGATTCTGTAAATGAAGCTAAAGGACTATGTGATGCTGCAGGATATCAGGTTGTTCATATAATCAAACAAAATTTCCTAAAAAAACCAAAATATGGAATTAGTGGCGGGGTTTTAGAAAATTTAGAAGTATTAACAAGTAAACTCAGACCAGATGTAATAGTTTTTGATGAAATTTTGAAGCCAAGTCAAAATTATAATCTTGCAACAGCATTACAAAGAGAAGTTTTAGACAGAGAAGCCTTGATTCTTGAAATTTTTGAGAGTAGATCATCTAGTGCTGAATCAAAATTACAAGTCAAACTTGCACAATTAAGATATGAAATGGCAAGGGCAAAAGAAAAAGTAAGGCTCTCAAGTATGGGAGAGCAACCAGGATTTATGGGAATAGGGAAATTCGAAGTTGATGTTTACTATAATGATATCAAACATAGAATGCAGACAATAAGATCCAAACTTGAAAAAGCAGGAAAACAAAGAGAGCTTCATAGACAAGGTAGAAAACGAATGGGATTCAAAACAATTTCTCTTGCAGGATATACATCTGCAGGAAAAACTACATTATTTAATAAAATGACAGGAGAAACCAGAACTCAAAGCAAAGAATTATTCACAACACTTTCAACAACTACTAGAAGAGTTTCAATAAATCAAGAACCATTTTTAATTTCAGATACAGTTGGTTTTATCAGTAAATTACCTGCATACATGATTGACGCATTCAAATCAACATTAGAAGAATTGGGACATACGGATGTAATTATTGTTGTAATAGATATTAGTGATTCATTTTTGGAATTAAAAAAGAAGTTTGCTAGTTGTATGCGGACATTAAGTGAGTTAGGAGTAGAAAAAAATAGAATGATTTATGCACTGAATAAAGCAGATTTGATAGAAAAAGAGGAAATTCAAGAAAAAATCGAGTTGTTAAATTTAGTTGAAAATAAAAAATGGATTTCAGTATCAGCTAAAACAGGAAAAAATGTTAGTGAATTAAAAGAATTAATAAAAAATATTCTTGAAAGTAAGGATTCGTATAAAACAAAAAATAATACGTTTGGAGTTGCAGAAAAGTTTGGTAATTGAAGTAGTTAGAATTGGTCAAAGAGTAGTTAGAGATGACAGAGTGACTACTCATGTTGCACTAGTTTCAAGAGCATTTGGAGCCAAGAAAATTTTCATGACTGAAGTAAATCCAGAAATTAAAGATACTTTAGAGAAAATCAATACAACTTGGGGAGGGGATTTTGAAGTAGAATTTGTTGAAAAATGGAAATCAGTAATTAAAAAGAAAAAAGATGAAAATTACAAAATAGTTCATCTTTCTATGTATGGTGAAAAAATTGGTGATGTTCAAGAAGAAATTGGAAACGAAGAAAATTTACTAATTGTTGTAGGAGCAGAAAAAGTTCCAAGAGAAATTTACGAGTTGGCAGATTATAATGTTGGAGTAGGCAGTCAACCACACTCAGAGATTAGTGCATTGGCAATTCTTTTAGATCGTATCCAGAAAGGTGCTCAGTTTGAAAATGTATTTTCTAATGCAAAAAGGAAGATCATACCCACAAAAACTGGTAAAAATGTGCAGGTAAACGAGACAAGGGATTAATAATAGAAAATTTGGAGTGAGTTGAGTTGGTAGACAAATACGAAGACCCTTTTGTTAGAATTGCATCAATGATTGGTGGAGATGAATATCTCAAAGTAGCAAGATCATTACTTAAAGCCGAAGATGCTACAGATGAAGAAATAGCAAGTTCTACTGGTTTGAGAATTAACATGGTAAGAAAAGTTTTGTATGATTTGTTTGGTAAATCTTTGATTACAGGAATCAGAGTTAAAGATGAAAGAAAAGGATGGTTTGTCTATAGATGGAGGACTAGAAGAGAAGAAGTAGAGCATTTTATTGAAAATCAAAAAAAGAAAATCACAGAAAGACTACAACAAAGATTAGATTTTGAGAATGCTGGTGATTTTTATCATTGTGGAAATGAAGATTGTCCTAGGGTTACATTTGAGGACTCATTGGAAGGCATGTTCAAATGTCCATCATGTGGAAATGTATTAAATCTCAAAAAGAATGATAAATCTAAAAAAGCATATGCAAAAAAAGTAGATGAAATCAAAAAAGATATGCAGCAAATATTCTAATAAAAATTAAAAATCTGCATAAAAAAATAGAAAAATAAGTTACTAAATTAAATAGGACTAGATTCTGGAAAAATCCTTGAGTCAGATAAGTACAGTAAATCCTGCAACAGGGGAAGAAATTACAAAATATGATGCTATGGATAAAAACCAAGTATTTGATTTAGTAAAAAAAGCAAAACGAGCATATCCAGAATGGAAAAAAGATTATGAAAAACGTAGAAGTTACATTTACAATTTAGTTGAATATCTAAAAAAGAACAAAACACAACTTGCAAAAGTTGCAACCTCTGAAATGGGAAAACCTCTCAAAGAATCTATTGGAGAAGTAGAAAAATGTGCATGGGCTTTAGAATTTTATGCTGATCATGGTGATAGTTTTCTATCTGATGAAGTACTAAACACAGATGCAAGAAAAAGTTTCTTGTCTTTTGAACCATTAGGCGTAATTGGTTCTATTATGCCATGGAATTTCCCTTATTGGCAAGCTTTACGATTTGCAGCTCCATGTTTAATGGCAGGAAATGTAATCGTGATGAAACCATCTAGAGTTACAATGCAATCAGGAATTGAAATAGAAAAAGCATTTACAGAATCAGGAATGCCTGATGGAATTTTCCAAACAGTTATTGGTAGTGTAGAATCTGCAAATCATCTAATTGATTCAGATGTAAACGCAGTAACTTTTACTGGAAGTACTAATGCAGGTGCAAAAGTTGGTGAAAGATCTGCAAAGAATTTGAAAAAATGTGTTTTGGAATTAGGGGGAAGTGATCCATTCATAGTTTTAGATGATGCAATTTTAGACAAAGCAGCAGAAGGTGCTGTTAAAGGAAGATTCATCAATTGTGGTCAAAGTTGTGTAGCCTCAAAAAGATTCTTTGTTGGAAAAAATATTGCGGATGAATTTATTGAATTATTTATCAAAAAGGCATCTCAACTCAAAGTAGGAGATCCTATGTCAATTGAAACAGATCTTGGACCAATTTCTAGTAAAGATGGACTAGATACTATTTCAGGAATTGTAGATGATGCAAAAGAAAAAGGTGCTGAGATTCTTTTGGGTGGGTCAAAGATGGAAGGAAATGGATTCTTTTACAAACCAACAATTCTTACAAATGTAAAACCAGAAATGAGAATTGCAACTGAAGAAACATTTGGACCAGTTGCACCAATAACAGTTGTTGAAAATGAAAGTGAGGCAATTAAACTAGCAAATGAAAGTGAATTTGGATTAGGTGCAAGTATTTGGACAAAAGATCTTGCCAAGGCAGATAAAATGTCACGACGAATCGAGTCAGGAATTGTAAGTGTGAATAATGTAGTAATTTCTGATCCTAGAATACCATTTGGAGGAATCAAACATAGTGGATTTGGAAGAGAATTATCCAGATATGGAATGCTAGAATTTGTAAACCTAAAATCAGTCAGATTTTATGATAATTTGTCACATCATCACTATGTAGAATAAATTTTAAAAAATCATTCATCTTCAGAAACATCATCAAATTCATCTTCTTCGTCTTCTAAATCATCTTCTAAATCATCATCACATTCTTCAAGTTCGATGTGAGTGGGATTTCCATCATCTCCAAAGAAAATCTCAATGCAAATATCAGTAGCCAAAGTAGATGCCAAAGTTTCAGTTAATTCTTTAGGAAAGTTTCCCAATCTACTTGAATCAGATGAATATCTAAATTCTGTAATTATTTCTTCATGATGAAAATCAACTTCAATATCACCATTGGTAAATTTTCTAACTCCAACTACTTGACCAAATAAAGAATGAGACAAGGCTAATTTCCTTGTTGAGAAACATCTTTTGAAAGATTTTCTGCCAGATTTTCATAATGTTCTCTAGATTTTCCTAAATCATTGAGTTTTGATGCTTCTATTTCATTTAGTTCTGAATCTACTTTTTCTGAAACATATTGCAATCTAGCTTCTGCCATCATGAATAATTTGTTATTTTCTTTCCACAAATGTTCTGTAATGTGCTCAACATATTGATTCATGTAATTAATCAAATCAGTTGATTCACCAGATGAAAGATATTCTTTAGCTGCTACTTCCATATTATTTCCAATCTCTCTTGAACGTTCATGATCCATTAACATCATTGCTACTGGTCCCATGTTGCTTGGCAATCCTGCTTTTTCTAATGCAGGAAACAAAGATTTTTCTTCCTTGCTGTGATGACAAACATCAGTAAAGTTTTTTGTAAAATCAATTACAGGAAGTAGAATTGATTCTGGAATTTGTTTTCCATCAGATAACAATTGAACAGTTGCCTCCATAGATTTGATTACTTTTTCAATCAAATCATGATCTTTTCTTAATGAAGCAGTTGACATAATAAAATCAAAAAATATCCAATATCTATACTTTGTTCATTTTAAAATAAATAATTAAAAGATAGAAATTAGTTAACGATGATTCGTTAACAAGTGGGTTTAACGGTTAGAGAGGCTTTTTGATTTAACAAATGCCCAAATTTTCTTGGTCATTTCACTTGGTGCAATTGGTTTTTTACCAAATACTTGCTCTACAGTTTCTGTACGACCTGCAAAACTAATTGCATATCCACCAAATGCTGGTTTTTTTGCTTTTGATTTAGTAGCCTTTCTTTTTG
>CAYTNP010000015.1:0-16426 GCA_964439165.1 uncultured Nitrosopumilaceae archaeon
AATCATTCCAACACCATAACCCAAAACAGTTTCTTCAGAATTCATTTCAACATTATTGAGTAAAGATAGTGAAAGTAATAATGGTGTAATTGTAACTTTAACTATTTCTTTGAAAACAACATTTTCTCTTTCATAATCTGCAATGTAGGGTGAAAAAGAGTAATAGAATTCATTAAATGATTTCATAAAACTAGTTCCTGATTCTGTTTGTTGTAGTGAGTTATCTCTTAATTCTCGTAATTGTTGTACTTGAGGTGCCATCTCAGAACCATATGTTGCAGATGCAATTAAGCAACTACCACCTTCAGATTCAGGCTCAGCAATTATAGTTTCAGGAACTTCTTTTACTCCCACTAAAACATCAGTTGCAAATATGTCTAGTTTGTTATTTCCAGTTCCATTAAAATTCAAAGTGATAAAAGAAATTTTTTCATTTGATTTTATTTTTGGTTCAAACTCTAAATCATTTAGATAAAATGTAAAATTTCCACCAAGTAAAATTTTAGGAATAATTAATTCACCCAAATTGTTTTCCAATCCACTAGATATGAAAATCGTTAATCGTTTTTCATCTCTGTCAAATTCATAATCAGAGATATCATAGTTTGATGTAGATTCAATCTCATAGGAGTGTCCAGCAGTTTCAACATCAAAGTGAGTTGTTAATCCAGTTCTATCAGAAAGTGCACCAAATGCAGGTGAAACTATCAAAAGTAATAATGGAATTAATAATAAAATTTTCAATTTATGCTGTTTGAGAAATTCTTTTTGCTAGTTCTTTGTCTTGTGCAATTCTAGGATGTTGAGGATCTGCTAAAATAACTTCAAACCAATAATGTTTTCCGTCTTTGTAGATAAAATAAGAACCTAAAACTTTCATGTTTGGATATCTTTCAGCAACTCTTCTATCAGCTACTGTTTTCATATCATCATCTGCCTTTATTCTAGTGACACCAAGATGTTTTGGTCTTCTACCACCAGTAGGTCTTTGTTTTCTCATACCACCAGTTCCAACTCTCATTCGAACAACAATGATTCCTTGTTTTGCTTTGTAACCTAATCTTCTAGCTCTTTGAATTCTGCTTGGCTTGTCAATTCTAGTAACTGCGTTTTGTTTACGCCATCCAACTACACGTTCACGTAGATCAATGGAGTTTTCTTTCCAAAGTCTGATCCATATTTGGTCTTGACGACTAGGCATATCGGGCATAGCAAAATCCCCTTTAATAACTGTAAATCGAATTTCACACCTAAGCATCGCTAAGTCATTAAAATTTCTCTGAGGTGGGATTCACATTCCACACACTCAAAGAGTTTGTATCCGTAGAAAACTCGATAAAAAAAGTGGGAAAAAGTAATTAAAAAAGATTCCTGAGCATAGATAAATCATCCTCAGAATATGAGATTTTTATTAAAGCAAAATTGGCAAAAATTAGATGAGATTTTCTAGTATAATTTTAGGCCTAATTTTTGTAGCAGGTATCACATTTTTGCCATCAAGCCATGCAGAACCCTCAGTTTCAATCACAATGGAAAAATCTACATACAAATATTGTGAGCGATTGTTTTACGTAATCGAAGTTTCAGAAATTACAGGAAATCCTGCAATAATCCACATCAGAGACGAATCAGGAAAAGGTAGTAGTGCCATACCAATTGAAATTAAAAATTTACAAAATCCAATTCCAGCTTTGTATCCATTTAATGAAGAACAGTTTGCATTAGGAAAATATTTCATCGATGTAGAATATGCAAATTCAGAATTTACTGCAGAATTTGAATTAGTTGAATCTGAAAACATTTGCATTCCTGAATCAGTGAGACAATTCATGATAGAGTGGTTACTCAATGATTCACCAGAGAAAAATTTGGACGGATATTTAGTTGATATAATTAAAAAATATGTAGACTCAAAATTAATCCAAATTCCTTTTGAAGTAAATGAAGAAAATATCAATAACATCAAAATTCCTGAATGGGTAAAAAGCATAAGCTACTGGTGGATTCAAGGATTTATTTCAGACAATGAATTATCTCAAGCAATCAATTATCTAATTGAGAAAAATCACATTACACCAACTAATGAGGTAGAAAATGAAATATGAATAAACACACCATCATCACAATAATTGCAATTATAGTAATTGTAATTCCAATTGCACATTCAGGATTAAGTATTGTAGGAATTCAACAATTAGAGTATAGATGGGACAGTCCAGGAGAATTTTCATATTTTACAATGCTAAATAATGGTGAAATGGAATTTTGTAATACATTACCATTTTGGATGAGTTTTCATAGTTTTGATGTTTCAGCATTTTATCAAAAAGACCAATTAGGAACATTTTCAGTTCAACCTACAACAATTAACCCGTTATCATCAATTGTAAAAGAAGGTATTTTCTCATCAGAAGAAATGTCAGAAGCTCAGCACATCTTGATGACATTTGATTTTGAATTTAATGGAGGAAATATCAGACTAGATCCTAATCAATTTGTCATAGTAGTTAGTGCAAACACGCCCATTTTAGGAATAATTCCATACTCTACAACTATGCAAATGTCAGGATTTGAATTTGATCAATTAATGAATGCTGAAGATTTGTCTTGTAACTAGTCTTTACTTTTACTAGCCTTTGCCATAATTCCCAAAATTACTGCAATGATACCAGTTATTACAAATGCTGCAATTACTCCATAACCAAGTTCTTTACCCATTCCTTTACTGACAGTTGTTTTTGGTTGGGATGTAGAATCTAAAACACATGCTCCATTTTGTAAAACAGTTCCAGGACCACATCTTTCATCTAAAACACATGCTCCATCTTTTAGAATAGTTCCAGGACCACACTGAGTCTTTGGAGTATCATCTACAGGAGTAGGTGTTGGAACTGATGGGGCCTCAACTACAGGTTCAGGTGTTGGGTCTTCAACTGGTTCAGGTGTTGGGTCTTCAACTGGTTCTACAATAGGATTATCAAAAGATGTTCCAATAATGTCTACTTCTACAGTTCCTTCAGGAAGTTCAATATTCAAAGTTCTACTTTGAGGTGTAGTTGTTTCAGTAAATACCAAATCATCACCAAATTGATCTATGATAATAAAAGGATCATCCTCTCCATCAAATGTTGAATCTAAGAAAGAACGTTCTAAAACAATATTCAAAATACCAACAGACTCAGTTACATCTACAGTAAATAGCAAAGAACCGAATCCAGATTCAGGTTCAATTCCAGAGATAGTTACCCCAGTTAAAGTAATATCAACATCAAATGTTTTGCCATCAATGTCGATGGATTCTGTTTCGGCATAAACTAAAGCAGTAGAAATCATAGTAAAGAAAATCAATCCAAGTGAGATTTTCAATAAAGTATTAACATTTGGTAGATAACCTGATTTTTCAGGGTGTCTTTTTTCCATACCCAAATAATTTGACATGCTAGGTTTCCTCCAAAAGGGTGTTAAAAACAAAGAGACGATAATAAATCACGTATAAGTCAATTTTTTTGCTTATTTTTAAAGTTCAGGCAGGAATTCTATTAGAATTCTAAATTACACCACGAAGAATTTGCACAATTTTTTCTGCAATTACGTTTGCAGCTAGACTTTGAGCCTCTTTAGTTTGAGCACCAATATGAGGAGTCAAAATTACATTATCCAACTCTGCTAGTTTTGTTCCAATAGCAGGTTCTTTTTCAAACACATCTAATGCAGCACCTCCCAAAGTGCCATTTTTTAGAGCATTGTACAATGCATCCTCATCAACAACACCACCTCTAGAAGTATTGATGATTTTTGCAGTCTTTTTCATTGTAGACATTTTTTGTTCATCTAACAAATGGTATGTTGAATCAAGTAATGGTACATGAATTGAAATATAATCAGAACTTTGTAACAAAGTTCCCAAGTCAGCTTTCATTAATCCAACTTCTTTTGAGAATTCCTCATCAATTGGAACAACATCATAGCCAATAATGTTCATGTTAAGTGCACGAGCAAGTCGGCCTAATCGTTTACCAATATTTCCTAAACCAATAATTCCAAGATATTTTCCACGAAGTTCTGTACCCTTTAGTTCTTTTTTGAGCCATTGTTCATTTCTAATTCCTCTATCACCCCTAGCAGTTTGTCTTGCTAAAGATAACATTAAACCTAAAACTAATTCTGCAACTGCATTCATTGCACCTTCTACTGCATTAATTACTCGAATATTTTTTGCCTTTGCAGTTTCTTGATCAACATTATCTAATCCTACACCAACACGTGCAATAATTTTACAATTATCTGCTTTTTCTATCATCTCTTTTGTAATAGTAGTTCTACTTCTAACAATTACAATATTGAAATTAGAAATTTTTTCTAAAATTTGTTCAGCAGTAATAGTTGGTTCATAAGAAACCTTCAAGCCATTGTCTTCTAAAATTTTGTTTAAAATTGGATCTACTTCATCACAAATTAAAACAGAATATTCAAGGCTCATAAGTCAATTCTGAAAATCACCGAATATAATCTTATGATTTAGAAAATAAAAATAAGAAAAAGATTGAATGTAGTACCTATCTATGGTACTGGTGGTAATGTTGGAATTACTTCCCATAAAGGAATTGCTCCAGCATCTTTGAGTTCAGAAACGACATCATCAGTGTATAGACCATGTATGTTTATTGCTGGGTGTGCAATGCTGTTTGCTCCCATTGGTGGGACTGCATCACTTGGATTGCCTAATGCATATGCATATGATGGAACAGGGTCAGTTAAGATTCCTGCATCAATCAATCTTGGGTTTAATCCGAATGGATCACCTGCAATGAATAGACCAATACCGCCAGTGTAAATTGCTGCATAGTCGTGGTTTACAAGAGCATATGCTCCTGGTTCGTCAAACACTAAGTCTGCAATCATGTTTTGTGAACCACCAAGCAACCATGTTTCAGTTGCTGCTGATTGTACTCTATTGCCTTGTGTAACTCTGTCCAAAATTTCTCCAACAATGTGGAAGTATAATGGTTCGTTACCATGGTTTTCAATAAAGAGTCTTACGTGTTGATCATTTTCAACATACATAAGTTGTGATTGCATGTGTTCTAGTTCAAGACCATTCCATGGTTGTGCAACAAAGATGTTTTTGTTTGCATCACCCTTTAGAAGGATGTTGTGCAACATGTTTGGTACATAACCAAATTGGATACCATTAACAACGGTTGCAGAGTTATGATGTTGGAACATTGCTCCTGCGTCATAATTGCCATCGTCGTTCAAGTACAATTGGTTGAACTGTAGTTGGAACTCTAATGCGTCTGCATCATAGAATTTTCTGTCTAATTCACCGCTACCGCTGGTTTTCTCTACCATTAATTTCTTGTATCCGTTTGCAGGATCAACAATTGCAATTCCGTACATGCCGGAAAATACGTGTTGGTCCATACCAATTAGGTGGACACCAGAACAGTGGTATTTGAAAACACCTGCTGATTCAGCGATGTAACAGTATTGGCTTGTCTCTCCCGGATTAACGGAATCGAAAGCTAATGCTGTCATTTGTGATGCGTGCATGTCGTTACCGTGACCAGTAACTTCATCAGCTGGAATTTCAAGTGTCATTTTTACAACGTCACCTTGTGTAACTCTTAGTGTTGGTCCTGGGACTTGTCCACTAAAGGTCATGGCATTGTAAGTTTTTCCTCCCATGATTGGAAGTTCAACGCTTTCACCAGTTAGATTGAACTCTACGACTGTTCGTCCAGAGCTTTCTAATGCACCACAATCAGTTTCTGCGAATGCTTGAGGCATTACAAGTTGTAAACCGCCCATTTGATGGATTTGTTCAATTACGTTAACATCCATTTCATTGATGTCTAGTGATTGTCCAGCAATCTGGGTTTGTGTGTATGTGCTTCCGAATAAGGTAGCTCCCATTACAGCTACTGCTGCAATTGTAAAGAGCATGCTAATACGCTTATTCATTATCCAACGTGGCTTCGGATTCATATATAATAATTGTCATTCCCACAAGTAGGGAGTTATGAAAGTCTCTGAAAAAGAATGAATAATAGGGAATAATTGAGTCAAGTCAGCATGAAGTACAGATCTGATGAGGACTCTTTAGGCAAAGTCAAAATCCCATCAGATGCATACTATGGAGCATTTACTGGAAGAGCAATCAAGCAATATCATGTCACAGGTAACAAAAGCCATGAAAATCTAATCAAGGCATTTGTGATGATTAAGAGATCTGCAGCAGTAGCAAATATCAAAACTAAAGCAATTGATGCAAAACGTGGAAAAGCAATAGTTACAGCATGTGATAAAATTTTGGCAGGAAAGCATGTAGATCAATTTGTAGTAGATATGATAAACTCTGGAGCTGGAACTGCATTTAACATGAATTCTAATGAAGTAATTTCAAATGTTGCACTAGAGGTTTTACACAAAAAGAGAGGCCAATACCAATTCTTACATCCAAATGATCATGTCAACATGTCACAATCAAGTAATGACACATATCCAACTGCAATGCATGTTGCAATTTTGATGAATCTTAAAGAAACAATTCCAGCAATAGATATTTTGATAAAATCATTAACTAAAAAAGCAAAACAATTTTCTTCATTTAAAAAAATTGGTAGAACTCACCTAATGGATGCATTACCAGTTACGCTAGGTAGTGAATTTGCAGCTTATGTTACATCAATCACTAAAGCAAGAAATGAAATTGTCGCATCACAAAAAGAATTACAAAATGTGGCACTTGGTGGAACAGCTGTTGGTTCTGGTGCAAACACACCAAAAGGATATAGAAAAATTGCAATTACAGAATTAGGAAAAATTTCCAAATTAGCATTAAAACCTGAAAAAGATATGCAACATGGTTTGCAAAGTAAATTTGCAGTTGTAAATGCATCTAGTGCTTTACGTAACTTGGCATTAGAGATTGGAAAACTTGCAAATGATATTAGATTAATGGCATCAGGTCCAATTGCAGGATTAGCAGAATTAGGAATTCCTGCAGTACATGCAGGTTCATCAATTATGCCTGGAAAAGTAAACCCATCCCTAGCTGAATGTATGAACATGGTTTGTTTCAACATTATTGGAAATGACACATCAGTTTCATATGCTGCTCAAAGTGGACAGTTTGAGCTAAACGTAATGTTACCTGGAATGCTAAAGTGTATGTTAGAATCAACTGATATGTTAAAGAACTTCTTGCCAATATTTTCTGCAAATCTAATTGATGGATTGACTGCAAACAAAGACAAACTTCGTGCAGACATTGAAAACAGTCCAGTAATTGTTACTTTGTTAACTCCAAAAATTGGTTATCTAGAATCAGCAAAACTCTTCAAAGAGTCATTAAAAACTGGAAAAACAATAAGAGAACTTGTTGTGTCAAAGAAATTAATGAGTAACAAAGAGATTGATTCTTTGTTTGGATAAACAATGGCAAAGATTTTTGTAGAATCTTACGGATGTTCTGCAAGTTTTGCAGACGGTGAAATGATATCAGGATTAATTCTAAATGGTGGACATACTCTAGTTGAAGACTCTGAAGACTCTGACTTGAATATTGTAGTTACATGTTCAGTAAAAGATGCAACTGCAAACAAAATGATTCATAGAATAAAATCACTTAAAGAAAAACCACTAGTTGTTGCAGGATGTCTTCCAAAAGCAGAAAAAAGCACTGTAGAGAAATTTACAGAAAATGCCAGTCTACTAGGACCAAATTCTCTTGGAAAAACACTCCAAATTATTGATTCAACTCTAAATGGCCAAAAACTAATTGCCTTAGATGACACTGATTTATCCAAAGTAGGATTACCAAAGGTGAGACTAAATCCATTTGTTGGAATTGTTGAGATTGCAAGTGGATGTATGAGTGAATGTACGTTTTGCCAAACCAAACTATCCAAAGGAGATCTTACAAGTTACAGATTAGGAGATATTGTTAGACAAGTTCAAACTGAAATCAAAGAAGGATGTAAAGAAGTATGGTTAACATCAACAGATAATGGATGTTATGGATTTGATATTGGAACAGATTTACCATCTTTAGTAGATGCAGTTTCAGAGATTCCAGAAGAATTTATGCTCAGAGTAGGAATGATGAATCCAATGTATATGCCAAGAATTAGAGATGATTTGATAAAAGCATACAACAATGACAAAGTCTTCAAATTTATTCACATTCCAGTTCAATGTGGAAGCAACAAAGTACTAAATGATATGAAAAGAGGTCACACTGCTGAAACATTTAGAGACATTGTAAATAAAATAAGAAGTCAATTCAAAGACTTTACAATTTCAACTGATATCATAGTTGGATTTCCTACAGAGACAGAAGAGGACTTTCAAAAGACAGTTGATTTGTTAGATGAGATAAAACCAGATGTAGTAAATCTATCAAAGTATAGTGCAAGACCTGGAACTGATGCTGCAGAACTAAAACAAATTGATGCAGTAGAAGTCAAACGAAGAAGTAAGATGATTTTTGAGCAGATCAGTAAAATATCAATTGAGAACAACAAAAAATGGATCGGTTGGAAAGGCAAAGTCCTATTTGATGAGAAAACAGATGAAGGCATCAAGGGAAGAAACTTTGCATACAAACCTATTTTTGTTAAAGATGACGTAGATATCGGTCAATCACATACAGTAGAGATAACAGATGTTACAGTTAGTACCCTGTTGGGTAAGATCGCAAGCTAAATTTTTTAGATCTAAAATTTGATTAAAAAAACGTAAGAAGGTTTTTTATGGAAATCAGGAAATAGGATCAGAAATGAGTTTTCAAGTCAAAGAACCAGTACTCGTAATAGGTTTAGGTGGCGTAGGCTCAAAACTAGCAACTCAGGCAAAAGATTCTCTTAATTCCGATTGTTTACTAATTAGCAATGATGCAAAAGATCTTGCATCAAGTAATTCTATTCATATTTCAACTGATTCAGTAGTAAATCCATCTGTTCAGTTAATCAGAGGCTCAGCATACAAAGCATCTGAAGAAATCAAAGCAAAAATTTCAGAGTATTCCACTGTTGTTTTGATGAGTAACCTTGCTGGAAAAGCAGGCTCAGCAATAGCACCAGTAGTATCAAAAATTTGTAAAGAGTCAGACACAGGTTTGATTTCTTTTGCAATCATGCCTTTCAAATATGAAAAAGATAGAATTTTCAACTCTGGAGTATCCCTAAAAAGAGTCAGAGAAGATTCAGAATGCACAGTTGTTCTTGATAATGATTCATTGTTAGAAAGTAATCCAGATTTGAGCCCAAAGACTTGCTATGATATTGCAAATTCAGCAATTATGCATGTTGTAGGATCACTAGGAGAATCAGAAATTTCTCATGAGACAAACATTCTCTCAACTAGTAAAGATACTCAAAATATCGAGGATTCACTCAGAGATTCATTAAAGATGCTTTATGATAATGCCCCACCAAATTCAATTAAAAGTTCAATGATGTATGTGGTTGGAGGAAGTAACATCCCAGTAGGAGTAATTAATTCAATTACAAATCTAACTAGCGGAATTCTAAAAGAATCAAACTCACAAATTGACATGTCAACAACTGAAGAATCCAAAGTTGTAATGCTATCATCAATACAAGGAATGACTAAATTTGATAACTATGATCCTCTAGGAGCAATCCCACAAGAAGATACACTTGATTGGTCTACACCAGATTGTAGTATTGATTGTAAATTAGACTTGTATCAATTAGAATAAAATAATTTTTTAAAATTTTAAATTTTTTATAAAGATTAATCTTTAGATTCTTTCTTTGGTGCTTCTTTAGCTGGCTCTTCTTTCTTTGGTGCTTCTTTAGCTGGCTCTTCTTTCTTTGGTGCTTCTTTAGCTGGCTCTTCTACTTTATCATCAATTTTCTTTGTTTCTTTTTCTGGAGTAACTGCAGAATCAACATCTTCATCATATGGAGAAACCAAAATGTAGCCTTCATCAGTTTTACTCATTCTAACTCTAACTTTTCTTGGAGGATTTCTAACACCTTTTGCCCAAATTTGATGTGCTAATTCTTCTTCAATTTTAATTTCTTCGACTTTCATATGATGTCGTGCAAATTCTCTAATCATGTTAATTGCTCTAACGGCTCTATGTTGAGATTGTGAAAGTTTTACTTTACCAAGAGGAATTGTATAAACTCGTTCTAATTCTTGAGACAACTATCCTACCTCCACATCAGTTGATCTCCAAGCCCTACGTTTTGGATTAGTTCTAACACCTCTCTTTGTTTTGAGGATAATCCAAGCTGGAACTGCAGATGCCTGTTTTGTTTTCTTTAACAGACGAATCTTTCTTGGTGAGGACTTGCGTGCAGCCATAGTTGTTCAGGCACGAAGAGCTCTTTTTAAATGAATCTCAGGATTTTAGGTCACTTTGAATCTGTTTTAGGATTCTAGCTGAAGCCCCCCAAACAATTTGATTCTGATACTCAAAAGTATACATTTCTTGAATTATGTTATGCGAAGGATCTGGATCTCTTGCCATAGTTTTCAAAAAGGATTCTAAAGGAATATGAAATATTTTTTCAACTTCAGAGTTTGGGGAAAGTTCTGGAATTTCATCTATGACAGATACAAAAGGTAAAATCAAAAAACCAGAATTCAAAGTAACTACAGGATCTAGCTGTCCTATTACTTGGTCTCGAGATATGTCTAAACCAATCTCTTCACGGGTTTCACGTAATGCAGTTTCTAAAATGTCTGAATCAGAATCATCTAATTTTCCTCCAGGAAATGAAATTTCACCTGCATGAAACTTCATGTGTTTAGGTTTTTCAGTCATTACAACAATTGGTTCTTTTCCATAAATTACTACAAGAACTGATGCGATTCTATATTTCCCATCGTTTTGAATTTGAAGGTTAAGTGGAGTAGAAAGAGTAGATTTTAAATCATCTAAATTGATCATGTTTGTTTCCTAATAATCACAGTATGTTTTGGTATTCAAAGGTTTTAACCAAGGATATCAAAAATGACAATATGACAATCAGGTATGAAGCAAATCCTCCAAAAGTTTTACCAGATGTAGATACTGATGAGTCAATTAGAAAATTTATTGAAAGAATTAAAAAAATTTCAAAAAAATGTGATGCAATACATCTTACAGAAAATGTACTAGGATTTCAAAGAGTTTCACCAATTAAAGTAGGAGAAATAATAAAAAATGAAATTCCAAATTTGCCCATTACTGTTAGTTTAAGAGTTAGAGACAAAAGTGAAAAAGAGATTTTTGAGGTTGTAGAAAATTGCATCTCTATTGGATTTTCAGGCATTTTGATTTTGATGGGGGATCCATCTCAAACAGGCAAACAAGATTCAGGCATGATTCCAAGTACAACAGTAAAGAAACTCAAAGAGAAAGGGTTGGACTCAAAAATTGATTTCTATCTTTCAATATCAAACAAACCTAATTTCTCTAAAATTGGAAAAAAATTAGATGCAAACCCCAAGGGATTCATGACACAAGTGATTCAGGATATAGAACAAGTTCAAAATCTATCTGATAATCTTAAAGGATTTTCAATAATTCCAATTCTTTTGTATCCGTCACTAAAAAATGAGAAATCTGCAGAGTTTTTGAATTTGGATTTGACAACATACAGTAAAGAATTTGAAGAATTGTTAAAGAAAACACATGAAATTACAGGAGATGTTCTAATTACATCACCAAGTGATTTTACTAGTTTGAATGAATTTTTAGAAAATCCAATCTGCTAAAGTACAAAATATTTTGCATCAGGATGATGAACTACAATTGCTGCAGTTGATTGTTCAGGAATGATTTGTCCAGATTCAGTCAAAGTCATTCCAGATTCTTCAGGTTTTAGCAATTTCCAAACTAAATGATGTTGAGAGACATCAGGACAACTAGGAAATCCCCAGCTATACCTTAAACCACCTTTAACTAAATTCAGTTCAGATTTTATTTTTTGATTTACCCATTCTGCCAAAGCTTCTGCTACTTCAACTGCCAATCCATGCAAATAGTAAGCATCAGTATACTTGTCTTCTTTATTCCATTGCTCAATAATATCAGCAACCTTGTTACCAACAGTTACAGATTGAAATGCAACAACATCATCATCTCCAAAATAATCAGTCAAACACAAATGTTCAGGTTTTGTGGAACGCGGAAATTCTAATTCTACATCATCACCATTAGAATTTTCAACAAGTAGTTTTCTATCCTTGTTATGACATTTGAAATATCCATAAACAATTTCAGGTTCAAATAATTTTTCTCGAATAATCCTCATCTTCCATTCAGTAAGTAATTGCTCATGCTCTTCTTCAGATTCTGAACCTGCTTTTCCTCGCAATCCCCAAGACAGTTTGAAGAGGGATTTTTTATCAATCATAGTCCAGACTTCGGCCATGTTGATTTGATCTAAGTTTAGTCGGATTGGCTCTCCAATTGTTTTAGGAGTTGGTGCCTCAACAGGCTTTATCTCACTTTTTGGAAGTGCATCAGGATCAACTGTTGTAGTAGATTTTTCTTTCCAATTTTCTATTTTTTCTTTCCATTCAGCTAAAAGTTTAGTTTTCTCATCAGAGATTAAAACATCCATTGTTTTGAGACCTTCAAACATGGTGTTGCAATAAAATACACCAGGTTCATAAATTCCATCTTCTTTTGCTATTCGATTAATGTAATTGCTGTTAATTGCAGCACCACCACAAAGAATTGGTATATCCATATTGTTTTTTCTTGCATGTTCTACAAAGAATTTCATCTGCTTTGATGTAGATACAAGTAATGCAGATAGTCCTATTGCATCAGGTTTTGTTTCATCAATTTTTTCAATAAATTTCTGTAATGGTACTTGTTTTCCCAAATCATGTACGGTATATCCGTTATTTTGAAAAATTGTCTTTACAAGATTTTTGCCAATATCATGAACATCACCATAAACAGTACCTAAAACAAGTGTACCTTTGCTGGTTCCTTCTTCTTTAACTAGATATTTTTCTAGTTCTCCAACTGCTGCTTTCATACATTCAGCAGATTTTAAAACAAATGGTAGAATTAATTCACCTGCACCAAATTTGTCACCTACTTCTTTCATTGCAGGAAGTAAATCTTCATTGAGTGTTTTGATAGCACTATCATGTGTAATCTCAGGAGATGCATCAAGGGACAAAGTACCACCAACATCTTTAATGATTTCATTTTTTCCAAGTTTTTCAGATATTGCAGATACAACATCATTTTGAATTCCATCTTTGAGTCTATTTACAATTCTAAAGTTTGCTCGTTTTCCAGCAGGCCAAGAAGGATCAACATCAACCTTTTTTGAAGTAGAAGAACTTTGAGGTCCTGCATTCTCAAAATATGCAATCAAATCAGATAATGCGTTTGGATGTGCATTAAAGATCAGATCTTCTGCAAGTTTTTTCTCTTTCTCATCAATTTCACCAAATGGGATTATCTCTTTTGCATTAACAATTGCAGAATCAAGTCCAGTTTTTACAGCATGATATAGAAAAACAGAATTTAGAATTTTTCTAGCATAAGGTGCTAAACCAAAACTAATGTTACTTAGGCCCAAAGTAGTAAATGAATCAGGGAATTTTTCTTTGACTAGTTTAATTCCCTCAAGAGTATTTTTTCCTGCATTTAGAAATTCATCTTCTCCTGTTGCCAAAGTAAATGTAAGAACATCAAAAATAAATTGTTCAATTTTTAATCCATATTTTTTTCCAGTCTCATAAAGTAATTCTGCAGTATCAACTTTTTGTTGAGGTGTTTTTGCCATACCTTCAGGACCAATACACAAGGCAATTGCAGGTAAACCATATTTTGCCATGACAGGAGCTAATTTTTCAAATCTACTTCCATCACCTTCAAGATTTATTGAATTGATTATTGGTCTACCAGGAATTTGAGTTACTGATGCTTCAATTACTTCAGGATCTGTAGAATCAATTACAAGAGGAGCATCAATTTCTAAGCTTAATCGTTTTACCAAATTCAACATAAACTCATGTTCATCTGAACGTTCAGTTGTTGCAACACAAACATCAAGGCAATGTGCACCATCCTCAACTTGTATTCGACCTAGATCAACTAAACCATCATAGTCATCTTCTAGGACCATTTTCTTTGCCTTTCTAGAACCTTGAGTGTTAATTCGTTCTCCAATGATTAATGGTGCAGGAATTTGTTTTAGATCAACTGCTTTTAATGCCGAACATACTCTAGGAACTGTCAATGTTGTAAAATCACATCTGTTTTTGTAAATACTTAACCCTCGATAGAGTTGGCTTTTTCGTCAATTACTTTCCTCAATGCTTTGATGTGTTCAGGATTAGTTCCACAACAACCACCAATAATTCTGACTTTTTTGTATTCATTAAGAAAATCACCCAATACATCACCCATTTTTTCAGGAGTCATCTTGTATACTGCTTGTCCTCCAACATTTTCAGGCATTCCAGCATTTGGAACTACCAATACATTATGCTCATTTTGCTCATCCAACCACCTTACACTAGGAGTCATCTCAATAGGACCAGTTGAACAATTCAATCCAAAAACATCAATGCCCATATCTGAAACAGTTGTGTATGCAGCTTGAATGTTAGTACCAAGTAACATTTTACCATATTGATCCAAAGTTGTATTTGCAATAATTGGAGTTTTTTTACCAGTTTTTTTTATTGCGTTATGACATGCTTCAATTACTAATTTTACCTCCAAAATATCCTGACTAGTTTCAATAAGTAATGCATCAACTCCTCCAAGAATTAATCCTTCAGCTTGAAGCTCAAATGCTTCTCGAATTTCATCTAATGGTTTTTGTCCCAAATCAGGATCATTTGAGCTTGGGAGAAATCCAGTAGGGCCCATAGAGCCAATTACATATCGTGGTTTATCAGAATATTCTTTACAGACATCAGAAGCTAATGTTGCAATTTTTTTATTAAAATCAACTGTTTGATCACCAAATCCATATTCGTCTAATTTTATTTTGTTTGAACCAAAAGAATTTGTTTCAATGCAATCAGATCCTGCATCCAAATAGGTTCTATGAATTTCTTTAATCCATTCAGGATGAGTGATTACCAATCCGTCATTAAACCCATCTTGATTATTTGGGAAATCCTCAGGTTTTGGATCATGTCTTTGAATCTCAGTTCCCATTGCACCATCAAATAATAGAATTCTATTTTTCATGGCATCAAGAAATGGTTCTTTTTCTGTCAATTTAATTTCAAAATAGTATTGAGGAGTTTAACTCTTTTCAGAAAAATCACAAGCAGGTAATTTTGATACGTATATTGAAATTAGGTGAAAATTGATTTTTTGTACATTTATGCAATTACCAGTTAATAATCTAGTTCGTAGTGCTACATTTTTTCAACATGCTGGAATCTCAATAGTCTTTGTTTTCATGCCTATTATTGCCCAAGACGTTACAGACTCTATTTTTGAGATTGGGTTACTAATTGCATCATTTAGTTTTGCTCAAATTTTATCTGAAATCTATTTTGGGAGACATTCAGACAAGAAAGGAACCAGGCTCAAATTCATAAGAATTGGGTTTATTGGCTGTGCCATAGCATTTGGGGCACATTATTTTGCCACAGATTTGTCCATATTTTTCATTGTTAGAATTGCAGCAGGAATTGCAAGTGGAATAATGATTCCTGCAATGATTGCTTATACCTACGAGGCAAATGTAGATAAAAAAAGAGCAGCAACAGTAATCTCATTTCATGCATTAGGATGGATGGCAGGAATTGCAGCAGCAGGTGTTGCAAATGACTTGCAATTAATTTTCTTAATCAGTGCAGCATCATTTGTAGTAGGATTACTGTTTACAATCAAACTTCCAAATCCCAAACAAGAAAAGCAAGTAGAACCTGGAACAACTAAAAAAGTTATTTCAAAAAACAAGTTTCTTTTCTTATCATTATTGCTAAGACATATTGGTGCAGCAGCTGTTTGGGTAATTCTTCCAATAATGATTGTAGAGAGGTTGGGAGGAGAACTTTATCACATATCAATTGTGTATACGGCAAATACGATTACTGCTTTTATCTTGATGAATGTAATGGCAAGTAAAATTCATCTATCAAATGTCACTAAATTCAAAATTGGAATCGGATGTACAACATTTGTATTTGTTGGATTATCAGTAGTAACTGAATGGTGGATGGCAATGCCGTTTATGTCATTGGTAGGTGCTACTTGGGCATTTTTGTTTATAGGAGGTAATTTTCATTTAATGGAAAATAATCCACGTTCAACATCAACTGGAATTTTCAGCTCCACACTATCAATTGCCACAGTTATTGGTCCAGTGGTTGCTGGAAGTATTGCATTTTTGTTTGATTATGTTGCAGTAATGTATTTTGCAATTGCAATAATTATTTGTGCATTTATTGTGTCTCTAAAAAT
>CAYTNP010000016.1:0-13087 GCA_964439165.1 uncultured Nitrosopumilaceae archaeon
GTACTATCAATTTTATCGTAAGGAAAACAAATCAAACCATCAGCATTTTTGATTTTATTTTTTAGAATATTTTTTGGAATTGGAATTTTTCCTTTATGAATTTCTATTTGATATTTTTTTCTTAATTCTTTTAGTGCAAAATCATGTAGTGTTCTTGTAAGAAACACTCTCTTTTTTTGCATTATTTTTAATAATTAGCTTAAACCATTTATACGATTTCCTTTTAGTCAATTCAGATGTCTTCTAAAGTTGAAGAGGAAGAAGAATTTGCAATTTGTGTTGAATGTGGGAATTCCATTGAGAAATGCGTTTGTGTCTGCCCATATTGCGGAGAACGTGATGAATGCAAATGTGCATTATTTGATGCAGCAACTGGAGGATAACTAAATTGGTAAAACAGATTATTACTATTCAACTCATAGGGGATATGTTGTGAGTTCAGTCGACTTTTCGTGGCTAATTGGAGGTCCTCAAGGAAGTGGAGTCGAGTCTGGTGCAAATATTTTCTCAAGAGTCTGCGCTGAGATGGGCTATCAGGTATTTGGAAAAAGAGAATTTTATTCAAATATCAAAGGTGAGCATAGCTACTTTGCAGTAAGAATTGCTGATAAGAAAATTCACTCAAATGTTAATGATATTACTTTGATGGCATCCTTTGATGCTGAAACAATCTTTCGTCATTATGATGAAGTAGTTTCTGGTGGTGGTATAATTTATGATTCAGATATTGCAGAAACTAAAACTGATGCAGTTCATACACTTGATGCGCCATTCAAAGAAAGATTACACAAAGAATTAGAATCAAAAAACAAACCATTTACAGTAAATGGAGTATTAGAGATTGCAAAAGAAAAAGGAGTCACACTATATCCCGTATCTTTTAAATCAATTTTAGAGACACTATCTGAAGAAACTGAAAATCCCCGTCTCAAGGGATTGATTCGAATGTATAATGTAATTGGAGTGTCACTATCCTTGGGATTGGTAAACATGCCACCAGATTCATTACAAAAAACAATTGATAATATTTTCTCAAAGAAACCAGAAATTGCAAAAATAAATCAACAGACTGCAACATATTCTTACAATTATGCTACTGCAAAATTTGATAACTTTGGTTATTCATTAACTGGAACACAAAAAGAATCAGGAACTTTACTTGTTCAGGGATTTCAGGGAACAGCATTGGGAAAGATGGCATGTGGATGTCGATTCCAACCATACTATCCAATTACTCCAGCTTCTGATGAATCAGTTTACTTGGAATCAAATGAAATTTTAGAAGTCATTGATAATAGACCAGGATCAACTGCAGTAATTCAAACTGAAGATGAAATCTCTGCAATGGGTATGGCTATTGGTGGTGCATTAACTGGAACACGTTCTGCTACATGTACCTCTGGACCTGGATTTGCATTGATGACTGAAATGCTAGGCTGGGCAGGAATAAACGAGGTACCAATTGTAATTACTGCTTATCAGAGAAGTGGTCCCTCAACTGGATTGCCAACAAGACACGGACAAGATGATTTGCTATTTACTGTATTTGCAGGACATGGAGACTTTCCAAAAATTGTCTATGCATCAGGTGAAATTGAGGAGAGCTTCTATGATACTGGAAATTGTTTTAATTATGCAGATACTTTTCAGGTTCCAGTAATTCACATGATGGATAAATTCCATGCAAGTTCTGTTATTACTTGCAAAAGATTTGATACCTCAAAAATCTCAATTAACCGCGGAAAATTATTGGATAAAGTTGAGGATGGTTACAGGAGATTTGAATTTACAGAAGATGGTATCTCTTCTCGTTCTAGACTTGGAATGGATAATGGAATCTTTTGGGATACTGGTGATGAATCCGACGAGATGGGTCACATCACAGAGGATCCGATTTTGCGTGTAAAGATGATGGATAAGAGAATGTCAAGATTAGAATTGATTCTAAAACAAATTCCTCAAAAAGAGCAAGCAGTATCATTTGGAGTAGAAGACTTTACAATAATTTCTTGGGGTTCAACAATTGGTCCCCTCAAAGATGCACTTGATATGCTAAAAGAAGAAGGAATTATAATTGGATTGGTTCAGTTAAAGTTACTACATCCATTTCCAGCAGAATACGTCTCATCATTGTTACAAGACGCTAAAACAATAATTGATGTAGAGGCAAACCATTCAGGTCAGCTAGGAAAATTATTCAAACAAAATACAGGTAGAGATGTTGACTATCATGTCTTAAAATACACCGGACGTGCAATGACTAGTACAGAAGTTTATGATGCACTTAAAAAAATTGTCCAAAACAAAGCAGAAAAAAGGGAGGTTCTAATGCATGGCGCTTAAACCAGCAGAATTCAAGACAGACGTTCATAATGACTGGTGTCCTGGATGTGGTGATTTTGGAATTGTAAATGCTATCCAAATGGCACTAGCTGATATGGGCGTGCAACGAGACAAAACTACAATTTTTTCAGGAATTGGTTGTTCTGGTAAGACATCTCACTATATCAACACGTATGGCGTTCACACTCTTCATGGTCGTGTCTTGACATTTGCTCAAGGCGCAAAGATTGCAAATCCTGAGATGACTGTAGTTGCAGTTGGGGGTGATGGTGATGGTTTAGGAATTGGAGCTGGTCACTTTGTAGCTGCTGGACGCAGAAATGTAAACATGACATACATTATTTTTGATAATGGAGTTTATGGATTGACTAAAGGTCAAGCATCTCCTACTTTGAAGTTAGGTGAGAAAACAAAATCACTTCCAACTCCAAACTCAAACTCTAATGTTAATCCAATTGGATTGGCAATTGCAAGTGGATTCACATTTGTAGCACGTGGATACTCTTATGATGTAAGACATCTCAAAGATTTGATAGTACAAGCAGTTAATCATCCCGGATTATCATTTTTAGATGTACTACAACCATGTCCAACTTATAATGATCTTAATACTCGAGATTGGTATGCAGGAAAAGATTTGATGGATGAGGCCCAAAAAAGACATTCAAGAATTTACAAACTAGAAGAGACTGGTTTTGAGCCAACAGTTCACTATAATTCAGAAATTGAAACAAATGAAAAATTATCTCAAGCACTAATCAAATCTTTAGAATGGGGAAACAAGATTCCAATCGGTGTATTTTACAAAAATGCAAACACCACACCATATACAATTAGACTACAAGATAAAATTCCAAACTATTTAGAAAATCCTCCTGCAAAACAAAACATCTCAAAGGATGGATTCTCAAATACAGATATCTCAAAAATTTTAGATTCTTTAGAAGTATAATTTTAATAAAAAATACTTCAAGAACAAGATTGGGTCCGGGGCCTGAAGTACCTTTAACTGTTTTTTCTTTACAAAATTTGCATTTAAGGTAAAGTCTGTTCAAAAACAAACTAACTATGGTTAAAACCCATTTTTCATTCATATCTGAATTTTAATCAAAAGTTATAGGCAAGTTTTATCCAATTTTATTTTACATTTGAACATTACAGAAGCTAATGCCATTTTTAGAAAATCAATAATCAAAGGGTTTTTTGAGCCTCAACTACTACATCTTGATTTTAAAAAATCCTCTTTAAAACATCCTATAATTATTGATGATGGATTGATGCAGTCTGATTTACTGCACATATTTTTTGATACTGAAACTGGTTCTGATTACCCTGATGGCGATGAGTGGTTTATTGTAGAGATGCTATTCCCACACGATGTAAAATTACCTGATAATCTAAAGGGCACTGATTATTTCACAACCCTTTCAGTAGATGATAACAAAACTTTTTGGCATCATCGAGAACTGATTCGGTACAAATACGGAAAATCAAAAAAATTAGTTGACGCCTTGGATTTTTTAGAAACAAAATACAAAGAACTACATGGATTACTAGAACCACTACAAAAAGACATCAACTAGATTCTTTCCAGATATCGTCTTTGAGTATGAAATTTTTAGACTCTGATTTTGCGTTAAATAATTTCCACCTTGCTGACTTTGGATTAAACTTGTACACAAATTCAGAAATTCCTTGAGGTACTTTTTGTGGATCCAAGTGGTATGGAAGTAACTCTAACACTGAATCAATTTTCTCAATTGCATTATCAAACCACTGCTTCTCAACTGAATCAATTGTAAATACAATCTTTGGATTCCCTGAGAAATTTATCTGAATTTTTAGGGCATTGCCACTTCCTCTACGTCTTTTCATCTCTTTGAAAACTGCCTTTACTTTATCCCATCTTTTGAATTCAAACCATTGGAAAAATTGGTCATTAAATGTTAGGGGGATATTTACATCAAGAAAACTTACAAAATCCTCGTCATTGACATCAATTTCATCTTGGTTTATTTCAAAATGAGAATTCAAAAACCCATACAATACTTCAATCTCCCATGGAGAAATTCCATAGTACTGCATTGTAACTTGCAAGTCTGCCAATAACTACAAACATTAAAAATTGTAATTAAAGCTTCAATGCGTGGCTATATTCTGAGAATTTGACCTTAAAATTAAAATTATATGGATATGATATCCTATTTCAGATATGAAAAAAGAATATGTCGTAAAAAGTATTGATTCAGCCCCAGATGGTGCACCATACGTGGTAGTATCATTATCCTCAATTAAAGACCTCAAAGAGGGAACTCAAAACCCACAACCTCCATTTGGTAGTCCAAAAGTAATGGGTTTCTCAAATATGGGCGATATGATGAAGGACCTAAACAAAATGATGTCCGGTATGGGTGGCATGGGACAATCCGGTGTAACTCAGCTAAAACTTGAAATGCATGAATACAAAGACATGAACCTCTCAGTTGGAGACAAGGTCTTTTTGGAAATGTCTAAAGCAGAATCTTTGGGCGTCTAGTTACCATATAGTATCAAAGAACTTCCAGCCATAAAATGCAGCTATAGTTCCAATTACAAATAACATTGGCTTCCATGCAAATACTGGAATGCTTGGTGTTGCAAGTTTAACTTTGTAATTATCAACAATTGTTGAAACGTTTTTCTTGATTTTATCATGCCATACATTATACTCCACATGATATTTTTTTAGAATCTCTTCTACTTCATACACAACAGGTGTTCTTTGTGAAAATAGATGTTGCAAATAATCCCTTGATACTTCGACTTCTGCATGAATTCCAATTAGTCCTTTTTTCAAATCAACCATTCTAACATGCATCTCCCATGGTTTTTTTAATTTCAGATTAAGGCCATTTCCTATTTGATCTGGCTGTTTATGCTCAAACTTTACTTTGGTAAATCCTTCTTCTGCAAAAATTTTTGATAATTCCTCAAAACTCTTCTTTACAACAATGTGAAGTTGCTCTACTCCTTCTTTACTATCTACATCAATTTTGTGTTTTAATCCATCTAGAAATGAGACAGTTTTTGGGTATTTGGTGAGATACTCCATATTTTTTCCATCTATTGGTTCTATTTAAAACAGGATCACAATTGATTCTTAATTTTTAATAGGATTTGATAAACCTCTGACATACACACATTGATCAGGTGATATTGCCATTTCAGATGGATTGATTTTCCTATCAGTTAGTTTTGCACCTGAGTTTCTGACTATTGCAAATGGCTTTGATTCAGCACCTTCTCCCATCTTGTGATTTGCAATTGTTGCCAAATTATCCACAACTGCCTGAAATGTTACTTTGAGTGGGTTGCCATCCAAATCATTTTTTGCCCTCATATCTAGAACTGGTTCAATTCCTGCACATGCAATGGCAACTCCTGATGTGCCAACTCTTGCAGGCATTAGTCTACTATCTACTAGAATTATTCCTACATGAATTTGCAATTTGAGAAAAATTTTCCGTCTTAATTGCTCTGATGAAAGATATGGGTCTTTAGGGTATAGAATGATTTTGTCTTTTTTTGCATTTGATTTGTCAATTCCTGCATTTGGTGCCATAATGTCATCCCCTGATGTGATGACAAATCCTGAAATTCCTCCAAAAATTTTATCTGACTCTCGAACTATAACTTCTGCAATTTGTGGTTTTAGTTGAAATTGGTCTGATACTTTATTTCCATACTCTGATGGTTTGATGTTTTTCAAATCAATTATTCTACCCTGAGCATTTGATACAAATTTCGTTGAAATAACTAAAACATCCCCTTCTTCTAGTTTTGAGTTGTTTTTCTTTAGAGTATCAAGTAATGTCTCAAAAATATCAAATTCTCCTTCCATTCTCTCTGATACTAGAGGTAGTACTGTTAACTGCACAGTTATGATGTATCTCCTTTGTTTTTTATTGTTCTGAAAAGCTTTTAATCTGCAAAGCAAGCTTTTTTGATTATGAATATTGTTGAGAAGATTCTTGCCAGAGGTTCTGGAAAATCCTCAGTAGCACCTGATGATGTAGTCTTTGCAAATGTCGATAAAGTAATGGTTCATGATGTATCAGGTCCTGGTGTTCTCAAGGTATTTGATAAATTAAAAAAACAAGGAATTGCAGTTGACAAGCTATGGGATCCTACCAAAGTCTGGGTAGCTGAAGACCATTTTGTCCCATCAGCTGAAAAAGTATCAGCTGAAAATGTCGTTAAACTATCAAACTTTACAAAAAATTATGGAATTGAAAAACACTTCAAGTATGGAATGGGTCAGTATGGAATTTGCCATACTCTATCTCATGAAGAGGCAATGGTTATGCCTGGAGATGTCTATGTTGGAGGAGATTCCCACACAAACACAACAGGTGCTCTAGGTGCATTTGCATGTGGACTGGGCCATACTGATATTGCATATGTTTTACTTAATGGAAAAATTTGGTTCAAAGTCCCTGAAACAATTCTTTTCAAACTAAATGGAAAGTTACCAGATCATGTAATGGCAAAAGATGTAATTTTGAAAATTATTGGAGACATTGGAACTGATGGTGGAAACTATAGAACCATGCAGTTTGCTGGAACAGGAATTGAACAAATGTCAGTTGAAAGCAGATTAACAATGTGTAATATGACAACAGAAGCAGGAGCTAAAAACGGAATTGTAGAACCAGATCAAAAAGTAGTTGACTATCTTTCAAGTAGAGGTGCCACTAATTTTAATTTGGTAACAGGTGATCCTGATGCAGAATATGCTGAAGTCTTTGAGTATGAAGCATCAGAACTTGAACCAACTGTTGCAAAACCATTTTCTCCTGAAAATATCACAGTAGTCAGAGAAGCACCATCAGTAGAACTAGACAAATCCTACATTGGTTCATGCACTGGTGCAAAGTATGAAGATTTGGAGGCTGCAGCCAAAGTTCTCAAAGGCAGGCAAGTCAAAATTAGAACTGAAATTTTACCTGCAGCAATATCCATTTACAAAAGAGCAATGGAAAACGGATTGCTCAAAATATTCCTTGATGCTGGAGTTACAGTTGGACCACCAACTTGTGGTGCTTGTTGTGGTGCTCACATGGGAGTATTGGCAAAAGATGAAATCTGTATCAGTACCACTAACAGAAACTTCCCAGGAAGAATGGGTCACGTTGAATCTCAAACTTATTTGTCATCTCCAATGGTGGCAGCAGCTTCAGCAGTTACAGGAAAGATTACTGACCCGAGGGACTTGAATTGAAAGGAAATATCATAAAATACGCACAAGACAACATCGATACTGATGTAATAATTCCTGGACAATACCTCAAAGTTCATGATTATGCAGAATTGGCCACTCATGCAATGGAAGGGTTGGATCCTGATTTTCACTCCAAAGTAAAAGAAGGTGATTTCATACTATCTGGAAAAAATTTTGGATGCGGTTCTAGTAGAGAACATGCCCCAATTGCATTATCCCACTCTGGTGTAAAGGCAGTACTTGCATTGTCTTTTGCAAGAATATTTTACAGAAATTCTGTAGATGGTGCATTTTTGCTACCAATTGAAATTGATCAAGATGCATATGATGGAATTTCAGAAGGTGATGAAATTGAAATTGATGTTTCACAAAATCAAATTAAAAATAATACAAAAAATCAAACATACAAAATGAAACCATTTTCAGAAATTATTGGAAAAATAATTGCAGCTGGTGGTTTATTCAAATACAAACCTGATTCAGATTAAAAATGGGTGAGACTCTTTTTGAAAAGGTTTGGAAATCACATGTTATTGTTGAAAAAGAATCAGGTCCATCTCTAATTTACATAGACAGACATCTAGTTCATGAGGTAACATCCCCTCAAGCATTTGATGGATTGAGAATGAATAACAGAAAAGTTCGTCGTCCTGATTTGACAATAGCTACTATGGATCACAATGTTCCAACAAGTGATAGGTCACTTCCAATATTGGACCAAACATCTGCAGTTCAAATTCAAACACTAGAAAAAAACTGCAAAGACTTTGGAATCACACTATTTGATATTAACAGCCCTAATCAGGGAATTGTCCATGTGATTGGTCCACAACTTGGAATCACTTTACCTGGAAGTACCATTGTTTGTGGTGATAGTCATACCTCAACTCATGGAGCATTTGGTGCTTTAGCATTAGGTATTGGAACAAGTGATGTGGAGCATGTTTTGGCATCCCAAACTATGTGGCTTGAAAAACCAAAACCATTTGAAATCAAAGTAGAAGGTAAGATAAAAAATCCTCATGCTGTAACTGCCAAAGATATCGTACTATCTATTATCAAAAATATTGGAACAGGTGGCGGTACAGGCACAGTAATAGAGTATTCTGGGCAGGGAATCTCTGATTTGTCCATGGAGCAGAGAATGACCATATGCAACATGTCAATTGAGGCAGGAGCTCGTGCTGGAATGATTGCCCCTGATGAGAAAACATTTGATTATTTGAGGGATAGAAAGTATACTCCAAAAAATTATGATGAACTAGTAGAACAATGGAAAACTCTCAAAACAGATAGTGACGCTAAATTTGAAAAAGAATTTGTACTAGACATTAATGATATTGCACCTCAAGTAAGCTGGGGAACAAACCCTGGAATGACTTGCGATGTAACTGATTCTGTTCCAACCCCTGATGAATATTCTAATGGCGATGAGAATCAAAAGAAAGGTGCACAAAAAGCACTAGATTACATGGATTTGAAATCAGGAACTGCAATTGAGGATATCAAAATTAATCGCGTCTTTATTGGTTCATGTACTAATGCAAGATTAGAGGATTTGATTGAAGCATCAAAAGTTGTAAAGGGACAAAAAGTTTCTGATAATGTTAATGCAATGGTAGTCCCAGGTTCCCAAATGGTAAAAAAGCAAGCAGAAGAGATGGGATTAGATAAAATTTTCACTGATGCTAATTTTGAATGGCGTGAAGCAGGATGTAGCATGTGTCTTGGAATGAATCCTGATATTTTATCTCCTGGTGATAGATGTGCTAGTACATCAAATAGAAACTTTGAAGGACGACAAGGGACTGGTGGTAGAACTCATTTGGTTAGTCCAGTTATGGCAGCAGCTGCAGCCATCAATGGTCATTTTGTAGATGTAAGGAAGATGGATTTGTAGTATGGAGCCATTCAAAAATATCTCAAGCATTGTAACTCCACTTGATAAGGTAAATGTTGATACTGATCAAATTATTCCAAAACAATTTCTAAAATTGGTTCAAAAATCAGGATTTGGAAAATTTGTATTTTTTAACTGGAGATTTGATGAAAAAGAAAACCCCGTATCTGATTTTGTTCTAAATGACTCAAAATATTCAGGCTCTAAAATCCTAGTTACAGGGGACAATTTTGGCTGTGGTTCAAGCAGAGAACATGCAGTTTGGGCACTCCAGGATTATGGTTTTTTAGTAATCATTGCACCTTCATTTGCTGATATTTTCTTTAGTAACTGCTTCAAAAATGGAATTTTACCAATATCCCTTGATCAAAAGATTACTGAACAACTACTAGAAGAATCCGAGTCAGTAACAGTTGATTTGGAAAATCAACTAATCAAGACAAATTCCAAAGAGATTCCATTTGAGATTGATTCTCACAAGAAAAAGATTCTCCTTGAAGGACTAGATGATATTGCACAAACCTTACAGTATCAAGATAAAATTACAGAATTTGAAAAAAATTCTACAGTCCCATCTGTTTTATAATTTTTTTAACAGTTTTCTCATTTCTTTCTAGAATCATTGGTGATTCTGCATCAAGCCATTCTGTATCTCCAATTTCGTATGCACTAATTTTTCCTTCTTTAGATAATTTCTGTAAAATATCAAATGATAGATTTACTTGCTTTTTCTTTAATTTTTTAATTCTAGAAATTATATCTGTACTTAACATGTAAACTCCAAGACATTCAGATAGTTGTAATTTCATTTCTGGTTTTTCTTTAAACTCTTTGATGATTCCATTTTCTACTATTGCAAATCCAGTTTCCTCTCTTCTTTTGGTTCTAGTTGCGATGCATGCAGAACTTTTCTTTTCTAAAAACGTCTCTTGCATTTTTTTTACATCAATTGCACACAAATTATCTACAAACCACAACAAAAATTCAGATTCTCCTTTGAGGTTTTTCTCAATGTGTAGTAAATCCCCACCAGTTCCACTTTGAGAATCCTGAATGAATGTGATGTTTTTTTGATTGCTCAAATAATTTTTGACCTGACCGCCCAACCCATTAAAATCAGAAATTATGATAATTTCTTTGATGAGCCTAAATGATTTTAGATATTTTACAACATAATCAATTAATGGTTTATCATTAATTGGCGACATTGCTTTTGGAATGAATTCAGTGTATGGTTTTCCGCGAGTTCCTTTGCCGCCTGCAAGAATTACGGCCTTCAAAGTCTAACGGTATGATTTCTGTTTTCTTCTTCTAGCACCAGGTCCGCCAAACTTCTTTGGTTCCTTACGTCTAGCATCTCCTGAAATTAGATATTTATCAAATTCAGCGATTCTTTTTCTAAGGTCTTCTCTGGTTGATTTTGGGAATGGGTGGTCTTTAGGCTCTTTTTTGGATTTTGTCCATCCAGTAAGTGCTCTTGAAATTCCGGTTGCAACAGCACTTGCTTGTCCCATAAATCCGCCACCTCTTACTCTAACAGAAATGTCAATTTTATCTCGTAAATCTCCAGTAATCTCTAATGGTGCCAAAATAACTTCACGTGCAGTTTCTTGAGGAATCATCTCTACTGGAACATTGTTAATTCGTACTTTTCCTTGACCTTTGGTAATGTAGATGTGAGCACTAGCTGTCTTTCTAGTTGCAAAATAGATTTCAGTTTTTGGTGTTGTCATTTAGTCCACCCAATAACTCCACATAGTTCGCCCATTGTTGTATAGTTTGCAGCTGATTTTCTAATTAATGCTTTTTCAAATTGAATTTTCTCAAATGGTTTTACTTCTTTTGGAGAACCAATGTATGCTCTTAGTCTTTTGAAAGCTGTAACTCCTGATGATTTACCTTCATATGGTAACATTCCTCTGATCATTTTTGAAATGACAGTGTCAGGTCTTCTTTGGTGGACAGGTCCGTGTTTATAATTAATGATACTGTTAATTTCTAAAAATGCTCTGTATTCTGCAATGAGATTATCTCTAGTTCCACTGTACATGATTTTTTCACAATTTACTAGTGTAACTCTATTTCCTTTTAGTAATAATTTTGCAACATGTGATGATAGTCTACCTGCGATGTGGTTTGTAGCATCTACAACAATTGGTCTATCTACTCTAACTACTGTTTCTTGAGTAGTTTTTTTGCCTTTGTTTAATCTTCCATTAGCCAAGTAAAACGACTCCTTTTCCAGTTGGATTGTCTTCAATTAATTTTGAATAAGTAATAATTTTGCCACCATTTTCTGTAATTTTTGATGCAGCAGTACTAGAGATTGAAAATGAACATAGATTGATTTTATGAGAAATGTTTCCTGTTCCAAGAACTTTACCTGGGAAAACTACTGTATCATTTTCTTTGGTTAGTTGTTCGATTCTATTCAAGTTGATATCTCGTCTTGCAATTGATGGTTTTAGGGCATATTCTGCTAATTTTGCCCAAATTGGAGCTTTATTTGCAGTAGATGCTTTTCTTAAATCACTTGCCATACGTATAACGACTTGATTAGTCATGTGAATTCGCCTTTACACCCAAATATAATGTCTATGCTTGGATTACTCTGAAAGTTGGTTAATCATTTCTTTGATTTCACCAAGTTTAGTGTTTACTTCCTCAACACCTGATAAAATGATCTGTTCTGGATCTAGTGCTCCAGTTGATTCTACTGTAAGTGTACTTTCACCTTCTTTTTCAGTATCAGTTAAAGTTGAGATATTTGATGAATTCCATTTTGCATGTTCTGTTCCACGTCCTAGTCTTGCATAGCATTCTAGTTTGATTCTTTGACCCGGTGCTAGTTGAACAATTGGAATTTTATCTGAAATTGGTTTTATCGTGTCGTCTTCAGAAGACAAATCACTAGATAGAACGGTTCTAGTTACATCTGAATCCCCTGAATCAAGTACTAACATTACCTTACAATTTGAGCATCCAGTTTCACTTTGACACTCACATTTTGATGGTTCGTTAAATCTACTCAAGTCAGTTTTTAGTGGAATTAGTCCTAATCTGTGTGCTAAACCCTCATCAGGTAAAACTGATGAATTTTCAATAATATCTACAGTATCTACTGCAAATACTGGAACTCCATTTAGACAAATTCGTCTAAGTGCGTTAGCATATTGTAATGGAATGCCTTTTAGCTTGACAGACATTTTGTTATTTTCTTTGCTAATTACCTCTAAGGATGACAAATCTTGAAAAAAATTTCTAAAATCCACATAAAAATCTAGCTTGATTTACGTACGGATTTCGTGATAAAATCAGTTATTTGAAACTAGATTCTCTAAAGATAATCCAAAGTATGGCTTTTCATCAATGAATACTGAATTTACTAGTTCCATTTTTTGTGCCCTGATTTGTTTTTGAGTTTTCATGGATTCTCTAGGATATTCTGTTTCATAATGATCACTTTATGTTTGAAATTAAGCACTAGCTAACAGTTTTTTCATTTTTTCCAAATTGACTCCTCTGGATTTGAATAATTGAAGATATGCTTAAGTTCACACGAATTGTAATTTTTCTGTGGATTT
>CAYTNP010000016.1:13187-16406 GCA_964439165.1 uncultured Nitrosopumilaceae archaeon
GTGGATTTCGAGATGATATCACTCCAATTCTTAGTGATGAAGAACTCAAAATGATGCATTACTATGCATCCCAAAGATGGCAGACTAGAAAAAATATTGAACACAAACTAGGGCCTGCAAAATATGCTCTAGCAGAATACGATCAAATCAAAAGAATTTCATTTCCTATTGATGAAAGACATCTTCTAATGATTACAACTGAAATTGATACTGATCATTCTAGTATAATCAAAAAAATCCTAGAATTGATTCATAAATAATTTAAAGAAATTTTGTCCTGCCCAAATTTTTGAATTCTTTCTAGTACAGATAAATACCAAATTATTTTAAAATCATTTAGAAATGGCAGACACAACTGTAGTTCGTTTTTCTTTTGAAGGCGAAAAATTTGAAATTTTGGTAAAACCTGATCCCGCATTAGAATACAAACTGGGAAAGAAAAAAGATATTGCAGCAATTCTAGTTTCAGAAGAAATCTATTCTGATTCTGGAAAAGGAACAAAGCCTCCTGCAGAAAAATTACTAAAGGCCTTCCAAACTGAAGACCAAACAGAAATTGCAGAAATCATTATGAAAAAAGGTGATCTTAACCTTACTACTGATCAAAGACGAAAAATGATTGAAGAGAAGAGAAGACAAATTGTAGAGTATATGGCAAAAACATACGTCGATCCTAAAACTCACTTGCCACATCCTCCAGTAAGAATTGAAAATGCAATGAAGGATGCACGAGTTTCAATTGATCCTCATAACAATGTCCAAGAACAGGCAAAAGAGATTGTTGATAAATTGCGTTCAATAATTGCTCTAAAGTCGGAAAATCTGAATTTGGAAATTTTAATTCCAGCTCAGTATGCATCCCAATCATATGCAGTTTTAAAATCCGTAGGTTCTCTCAAAAAAGAAGAATGGCAAAATAATGGTTCACTAAAAGCAATACTTGAAATACCCGCTGCAGCAAGACCAACTGTGATCGACAGACTAGGTTCTATTACCAAAGGCTCTGCTTCAGTTGAGGTAGTTCAGTAATGGCAGATAAGAGAAAATACGTTATTCCTGGTGATGTTGTAACTACAGGCCCTTTTAGACCTGAACAAAATGTAATTTTAGATGGAAATAAAATAATTGCAACAGCAGTTGGTATTTCTGAAATTTATGATGATTCAGTCAAAGTAATCCCTTTGACTGGAAAATATATTCCAAAAATTAATGATTTAGTTATTGGTAAAGTAAATTCACACACTTCACTTTCTTGGGAAGTAGATGTAAACTCATGCTATGTTGGATTCTTACCTGCACAAGATGTCTTTGGACGAGACTTTTCAGCACATGCTGATGAACTTTCATCCAAACTCAAAACCGGTGACTTGGTAGCAGCAAGAATTGCAAATTTTGATAGAACAAGAGATCCTCTAATTACCATTGGTGATAGAGACTTGGGCAAAATTGATTCAGGAGAACTAGTAGAAATTTCCCCAAGTAAAGTTCCACGCCTAATTGGAAAAAAAGGTTCCATGATTCAAATGATTGAAGAAGGAACAGAAGCTGCTATCACTATTGGTCAAAATGGTTGGGTTGTAGTTTCCTGTGAATCCCCAGAGGGATTATTAAAGGCTAAAAAAGCAATTCAAATGGTCAATGAGCAGGCACATGTTGCAAATTTGACTGATCAAATCAAAGATATGTTAGACAAAAAAGGTGAATCATAATGGGCGGAAGAGACGCAACAATGGTCCTATTGGACGAGAATGGTATTCGTTGTGATGGCCGTAAAATAGATGAGCCAAGAAGAATTATGATTAAAGCTGGCGGACTAAAAAACGCTGATGGTTCAGCATACATTGAATTTGGTGATAACAAAATTCTAGTTGGAGTTTTTGGTCCAAGAGACGTTCACCCAAAACACATGTCTGACACTGATACTGGAATTTTACGAGTCCGATATCACATGGAACCATTTTCAGTTGGAGAGAGAAAAAATCCAGCACCATCAAGAAGAGAAATTGAAATATCCAAAGTAATCAAAGAAGCTTTAGAACCTGCAGTAATGTTAGAAAAATTCCCAAGAACTGCAGTTGATGTATTTATTGAAATTTTACAAGCAGACGGTGGAACCCGTTGTGCAGCACTTACTGCAGCATCAGTAGCACTAGCAGATGCTGGTATCCCAATGAGAGATATGGTTGCAGCAATTGCTTCTGGTAAAGTTGCAGATACTGTAATTTTAGATGTTAATAATGAAGAAGACCAAGCAGGTCAAGCAGACATGCCAATTGGTTACATGCCAAGTCTTGAAAAAATCACACTATTGCAATTAGATGGTGTCCTAACTCCTGAAGAATACAAAAAATGTGTTGAAGTTGGAGTAGAGGGATGCAAAGTTGTATACGAATTACAAAAGAAAGCACTCAACGACAAATACTTTGGAAATAAAGGCGATTAGATTATGGCATCACATTCTGTACTAGATGAACTAAAGAAAACTCAAATCCTTGAACTATTAGAACAAGGAAAAAGAGTTGATGGTAGAGCACTTGATGAACCAAGAGAATTAACAATTGAAACTAATGCAATTCCTAAAGCAAATGGTTCTGCAAGAATCAGATTAGGTGATACTGAAGTTATCTGTGGTGTAAAAATTCAACCAGACAGACCTTTCCCAGATACTGGTGATAAAGGAATTTTCATGTGTACTGCTGAACTATTACCGCTATCACATCCAACAGTAGAGACTGGACCTCCACAACCACCAGTAATTGAATTGGCAAGAGTTACTGATAGAGGAATCAGAGAAAGCCACATGATTGATGTAACTAAATTAGTAATTCTCAAAGACAAATCAGTTGTCGGTGTATTTGCTGATAATGTTGTAGTTGATCAAGATGGAAATCTATTTGATGCATGCTCTTATGCTGCAACTGCTGCATTACTTGTTGCTAAAAGTCCAAAATGGGATTGGGTAGATGAGAAGCCAACTCTAGTTGAAGGTGAAGAAACACCATTACCAGTTGAAACTATTCCAGTATCTGTAACAATGGGTAAAATCGGAAATCATATTATCGTTGATCCAAATGGCGATGAATGGGCAAGTATGGATGCTAGAGTTACAATTACTACTGATTCTAATGGAAATATCTGTGCTTTACAAAAAGGTGGATTTGATGGCTTTACTTTAGATGAAATTGTCAAATGTGGCGAAATTTCAGTTAAGGTTGGAGC
>CAYTNP010000017.1:0-3863 GCA_964439165.1 uncultured Nitrosopumilaceae archaeon
AAAGGGTCAGCAAGCAATTAAAGAAGGAACAAGCCTTGCAGATATTCGTGCAATGACTTCAATTACTTCACTTTTGAAAGCAAGAATGGATATCAAAGATGATGAAATGCCAAAACTAGATCAATTAGCATCTACAATGGACGAAGAATTCAAATCACTATCAGGAGTTAAAGTATCAAATTGACAGAAGGCGGAGTTCAATACAGCAAGATTGCTGAGATTAAAGGTCCACTAGTTATTGTTGATGATGTAGAAAATGCAGCATTTGATGAACTTGTAGAAATTGAAACTAAAGAAGGTGAAAGAAGATTAGGTAAAGTTCTCGAAGTAGGAAACGGTAAAGCAATCGTTCAGGTCTTTGAAGGAACTTCTGGATTATCTATTGCAGCAACTAATGCAAAATTTGTAGGTAAAGTTATGGAAATGCCAGTATCAAAAGAGGTACTTGGTAGAGTATTTGATGGATTAGGAAGACCAAAAGATGGACTACCTGATCCAATTGCTGATTCTTTTATTGACATTAATGGAGAACCAATGAACCCTGAACAACGTGAATATCCTAAAGATTTCATTCAAACTGGTGTTTCAGTAATTGATGGAATGATTACTCTAGTTAGAGGACAAAAACTTCCAATCTTTTCAGGTTCTGGAATGTCACACAACCTTTTGGCAGCACAAATCGCAAGACAAGCAAGTGTCATTGGAACTGATGATGACTTTGCTGTGGTATTTGCAGCAATTGGTGTGCAATACAGTGAAGCAGAATATTTCAGAAGAAGTCTTGAAGAATCTGGTGCACTAAAAAGAAGTGTCTTGTTCTTAAACACTGCAGATGATCCTGCAATTGAGAGAATTATCACTCCCCGTGTAGCATTAACTGTTGCAGAATATTTAGCATTTGAATTAGGAATGCACGTTCTAGTAATCTTAACTGATATGACAAACTATGCTGAAGCATTAAGAGAAATTAGTGCAGCAAGAGAAGAGGTACCTGGAAGAAAAGGTTATCCTGGATACCTTTACACTGACTTGTCTACAATTTATGAAAGAGCAGGAAAACTAAACGGAAGAAAAGGAAGTGTTACACAAGTTCCAATTTTATCAATGCCATCTGATGATATTACTCACCCAATTCCAGACCTTACTGGTTACATTACAGAAGGACAAATCGTACTTGGTAGAGACTTGTTTAGACAAGGAGTTTATCCACCAGTTAACATTTTGATGAGTCTTAGTAGATTGATGAAAGACGGAATTGGTGAAGGAAGTACAAGAGCAGATCATGGTGAAATTTCTAACCAAGTTTATGATGCATACTCTAGAGCACAAGAAGTTAGAGCATTAGCAGGAATTGTTGGTAAAGCAGGTCTTACTGAAATTGATTTGAAATACATGGATGTTGGTGATGTCTTTGAAAAAGAATTCTTGACACAAGCAACTGATGAGAATAGAACTATTGAAGAAACTCTTGGTGTATTATGGAAGATTGTATCTAAACTACCAAAGAACGAAATTACAAAAATCAAAGACAAATACGTAGACCAATATTATCAGGGCGAGTAACAAAATGTCATTTGGACAAAATGTTGCTGCCACAAAAATTGAACTTTTCAAATACAAAAAATCTACTCAAGTTGCTGCAATGGTTCAGCAAATTTTAGATGATAAACGTAAAGTTCTCCTAAAAAATATCGAAGAGATGATTGAAGAGGCCTCAAAAGCCAGAGGTGGAATTTGGGAACCATTACAAGATATTTACAAATCAGTTAATGAGGCTTATTTGGCATTAGGAACTGCAACTGTTGATTCTGTTGCAGAATCTACTCCACCAGTAATGGAGGTAGAAGTGAATGTCAGAAGAGTAGTTGATGTTAAAATTCCTGCATTATCCGTAACAGAAAAAGATACAAAATCAATGCCATATGGATTTGCAGATACTAACTCCTCAATTGATAGAGCAGCAAAACAAATCAAAGAATTACTTCCTAAAATTTGTAAAGCAGCAGAATATGAAAATTCCATTTTTAGTCTAGCAAAAGCATTAGAAAAGACACAAAAACTCCTAAACGCCTTAGAAAATGTCATTATTCCACAGTATAAACAAAAAATTAGATTCATTTCTGCAACTCTTGAAGAAAGAGAAAGAGAAGAATTCGCAAAGTTAAAAAAAGTGAAGGCAAAGATGGAAAGTAGATAAAATGGCAAAAGAAGAAATCAAAAAATTACTTGAAAATTCAAAAAAAGAATTAGATGCTGATTACGATAATTTCACAAAATCTATCGAAGGCGATCTAACATCTTTCAAAAAGAAAACACTCGATAAAATTTGAGTCTCTTTTCTCGATATGATTTAAATATGGACCTGAAGGAGCCACATCGTAAATGAAAACTATCGTTTTGTTACTTTTGGCAGCATCTGCAATTTCAATTCTAGGTTCAACTGGAGTTGCATTTGCAGAAGAAGGTGCATCTAGTGGCGATTCAATGAAACTCCTTGGTGCTGGTTTAGCATTTGGTATTGCAGCCGGTGGAGCAGGAATTGGTCTTGGTCAAGTAGGTGCAGCAGGTCTTGCAGTCATTAGTGAGAACCCAGCTTTACAATCTAAGGTATTCATCTTCGTAGGTATGGTAGAATCTATCGCAATCTATGGTATAGTCATGATGTTTATCATCTTAGGACAATAATCGTTCTAAAAATTTTTTAATTTTTAATTTTATTTTTTAATTGTATTTTAGCTGGTTTACATCCAAAACTCTTGCACAATATCTGCACTTTAGTACACGACCTTCTTTGTCAATTACATCCATGATTGATTCTATATGTTCAGTACTGTTTGTAATACAATCAGGATTTGAGCATCGAAATATTCTATCTATCTCGTTTGGTAATGCAACTCTTCTTTTTTCAACTAGCTTGTAGTCTTTTATCATATTGATTGTAGCCTTTGGTGCAATGACTGCAAGCTTGTTTGTATCATCATCTTTTAGAAATTTATTTTCAATTTTGATAATGTCTTTTTTCTTGAATTTACCACTTGGCATATTCAAGGCAATGGTGATGAGTTCCCCATCTGCACCATCTATTCTTAATGCACTGAGTACTTGAAGACCTTTGCCTTCATCAATATGGTCAATAACTGTGCCTTCTTTGATTCGTCGAACCATAAGTTCAGACTGTTCCATCAGAATACTTTGTATAGTGACCTGTATATATTATTGAAAGAATGAACGAATTCTACCAAAAAGATATCATCTCAATTAAGGACTTTAACAAAGAAAATCTCGAAAAAATCTTTGCCTCAACTGATAAAATCATGAGTCTAAATCCAATTGAAAGACGAGAGATTTGTAAAGGAAAGACTCTTGGATATCTGTTTTATGAGCCAAGTACTAGAACTCGACTCAGCTTTGATTCTGCAATGGCATCAATTGGTGGAACTTCTTTAGGAATTTCTAATGTTTCATCATCATCAACTCAGAAAGGTGAGAGTCTTGCAGATACTGTAAAAATAATGTCAATTTATTCAGATGCTCTAGTACTGAGACATACTTTGGATGGTTCTAGTAGATTTGCAGCTGAAGTTTCAGACAAACCAGTAATTAATGCAGGTAGTGGAACTGAAGAGCATCCAACTCAGGCAATTCAAGATTTGTTTACAATTAAAAAAGAAAAGAAAAAGATTGATGGTCTAAAAATTGGAATTGTAGGTGATCTAAAGTATGGGCGAACTGTTTACTCTTTACTTTATGGACTAGGAAATTATGATGTTGATGTTAGACTGATATCTCCAGAATCTCTTAAAATTAGATCAGATTCAGTTTATGAAATCAAAAAGAGATTAGATTTTACAGAATCTGCAAAC
>CAYTNP010000017.1:3963-5304 GCA_964439165.1 uncultured Nitrosopumilaceae archaeon
TAGGTTTGACATTAAATGAAAATGGATTTTAAATTTAATCCGTATCCAATATATCTAAAGACATTCTAACATAATTAATTGCCAGAAACAAAAATTATTCCAATCTTTCCTTTAGATTTAGTATTATTTCCAAGACAGACTTTGCCTCTTCGTGTATTTGAGCCTCGTTACAAGCAATTAGTTGATGATTGTATGCTAGGTGACGGTCAGTTTGGAGTTTGTTTGATTGATGAAACTAATTCTGTTAATGGATGGAATTCCCCTAAATTGGTTGGAACTATTGCAAAAATCACTGAATGCAAAGATGTAGAAATTGATGGATTACAATTACACATTGAGACATTAGGACGAAATTCATTTAAAATTAAAAAAATCATTCCACCATCAATCTCTCAACCAGAAGACTATGATCCATTATCTGTTGAAGGACATCAACAAGTATCAGAAATTCATGAAAAAATTGGAACAGGAAATAAAATGTACATACAAGCTGAAGTTGAAATGATTCCTGAAATTGATGAGGATATTACAATAGATCAATGGCAAAAACTAATTCGATTATGGAAAAAGAAAATCATTCAACAAGCTTTACCTCAAGTCGTAGAACCTCATGCTTTAGAACATGTTTTAGAACAATACTATCTGAAAACTGATACACCAACAATTGATTACATTTACTCACTAGCTGCACTTGGTGCAAAAATTCCAAATGAACTTCAACCAATTTTAGAGGCAAAAACAATAGATGAATTAATTCAAAAAGTTGAAGAATTACTCACAATAAAATAGTCGTGTATATGAAATGAAATCAATGTTATCTCTAAAAAATCTTGGAATTTTTGTAATGGCTGCAAGTTTGTTATTTCCAGCAAGTAGTGTATATGGTCATGGTTTAGGAATTGAAACAATCTCTTCAGTTGATGTTCAGGGAAAGAACCTATCAGTAACAATTGAGATGCCAATGTATTTTGAAAATGAACAAGAACAACTAACCATTACTGCAACAGATAACACAACAGGGGAAAATGCCAAAAATGTAACATTTCTTATTGGATTGTTTCATGATGGCGAGATGATTTTTAGAAATTACTTCTTTACTGATGATGGCATTTTACCAATTAAGATTAAACCAACTCAAGAAGAAAAAATTACTTTTATCGGAGAACAGGATTCTCTGCTTGGTGCATGGCACGGAACTGATTCAAATCCTATAGAAATTACTGGGCCTGTGTTTGATTCAGGTGGATTATACAATTTTGAAATTGAGGTAAGAACAATTGATGAGCCTACAAATATCATTGAAAATTCTGGAGTATACAATGCTGATTTGACCATTGTTGA
>CAYTNP010000017.1:5404-7040 GCA_964439165.1 uncultured Nitrosopumilaceae archaeon
TATTTTTCTTGGTACATTTCTCAAAAATTCTAGAAAAATTACTACATGAACCAATTTGGTTTTAAGAAAAACCAATACTAAATTATTAAATGAAATTATTGTTACTACCTTTACTTGCAATTACTATTTTACTAGGTCTAAGCTTTGAACAAAGTTTTGCTGAGGACAAATACGGTTCACCTGTTAATGAAAAAAAAATTGGTCTAACTGAAGAAGGAAAAAAACATCTTGATGAGCTTGCCGGATATACGCCACGAAGCACCGGCGTTATTTTTAAAGTATGTTTAGGTTCTACTTGGTCAACATTTGGTTGGGATGAACCAACTTATGGAAATTGGGATCAACAAGAACTAAAACAACATCTAGTTTCAAAATGTGTAGAACCTGATGCAAACTTTAGTTTATGGCCTACAGGAAAAGTGTATTTGTTAGCTATTGCACCTTCATCAAATCTTGATGAACACAAAGTAGATAGAATTGGTGGTCCAAATGACCCAATTATCTGTACATCTAGAGATGCTGGTCGTGTTCAAACTGGTGCCTCTGATTCTGGATTCATGACTGAAATTGGACATGATACAGGAGTATTTGCTGGTTCAGTTTCTTTAGGTGGACCATCTTACAAAAGACTTGTTTCTGAAAGTGGTATGTATCAATTTGGTGGAACCAATGATGGTGATGCTGAATCCAGTTTTGGTAGTATCAAAACATGTGGTTTAAAGGCATCAAGTAATGGTGCATTTACTGTTACATGGGAATATAATGATAATGAATATGTTTCAAAGACTATAAAATATTCTTATAGAGAAGCTGATATTCAATTCGGAAAAGACATCTACTACCCTGGTGATGAAGCCAAAGTAATTGTTCATGATAGAGATCTTTTACGATGGAGCTGGGATAGTAAACTTACTCCAGTTCATGTTTGGTCTGACACTGACAAAGCTGGTGTAAATGTTGGAGTAAATTATGATAGACAATTTTGGATTCCTTCAGCTGCTGATGGAAGAAATAGTGGAACTGTTGAACTATCTACAACTCGAGACTCTCAATATGCCAATGAAAAAGGTGGCGCTTCAGCTGTTTTGAAAGTATCTCCTGGTGATAACATCTACATGGCTTATAGGGATTATACCATGCCCCCTCCATTCAGTTCTGATAATTGCCGAGTTGAAATTAACTTCCAACCTCAAGGTGGTTTTGGTAGATTTGGTCCAATAGGCCCTTGGGTGGATAAAGGTACACCTGAGCAAGCATTAAGTGAATGTGCATACAAAAGAGTTGTAAACACTGCCAAAGTCTCTGATAAATCTCCTGACTCTAAATTGACATTAGCTACGACACCTGATAAACACTTACCAAAAATTTCATTTATTGAATACACTGACTCTGTAAAAATCCCTGATGATGCATTAAAAAAATACAGTGCTTCTGGAAAATACCTTGTAAAAACTTGGTGGGAGCATGATCGAAAATTCTTGCTTGGTGCAGATAACAAAATTAACGTAGTTGTCTTTGATGGCTTGACAGAAAAACAAATTCCAAATGTACAATATCATTTTACATTTACTGAAGATGATAAGACTATTGTTGGTGATAGAATTTTCTCAGTAGATGGCCATGAAATTCACAAAGT
>CAYTNP010000017.1:7140-11246 GCA_964439165.1 uncultured Nitrosopumilaceae archaeon
AAAAATAATGCCGGATGGTGGGCAGATGGCACATTGAGTGATACAGAATTCTTGACTGCCATTGAATACTTGGTAGAAAATGGAATTGTTTCTGTCAATGCAAAGTCTGTAAACATTTCATCTGATGGTGTATTCATTGTCTCACAAGAGACTAGTGACCAAACAAATTCGATGGCCCCTGAAAAACGGGCTTTTGAACGACATGCAGATCATAAAGATGGGATAGGTTATCCAGGTGTTGCTATTGATTCATTTCAAGACGCCATTCATGTTACATATGGTAACATATCAGATGGAAAACCAACAATTATGATGAAAACCTCTTTTGATGGCGGAAAAACTTGGGCAGAACCTGTTGCAGTTTCTGAAGAAGGAAAAGGTAGCATGCCTCACGCAAGACCTGCTGATATCAAAATGGGACCTAATGGGGAAATTTACGTGATATATGGTCATTCTCAAAAGAGCCAAGAGATTTGGGATTTGGGATTCCAATTTGGATTCACAGATCTTTATGTTGCAAGATCCTTTGATGGTGGAAAGACATTTGATCAAACACTAATAGCTGATATACAAACAAGCATCTCTCAGGTTGGTTGGACACAGGGAAATCTGCATTCCAAATCATTTGAAAGTATATTTGTCGACGATGAAACTGGTAGAATCAATGTTGCATGGTTAGATTCCAGAGGAATTCAGAATGGTCAATACACACCTACTCAGGTAAAGATGACTTATTCTGATGATCAAGGAAAGTCATTCAATCAAAGTGTTGTAGTAAAACACAAGGCATGTCAATGCTGTGCAACAGACATGTGTAAAACTGATGAAACAATGTTCGTTCAATATCGTAATATCATTGGTAACTTTGGTGAACCAAATTATAGAGACATTGTAATTGCAACCTCTGAGGACAAAGGTACAACCTGGAATCCTCCAACTATGATTGCAGATGATGGCTTTGAAACTGACAACTGCCCTCACGCAGTTTCTACAATCACAACTGATGATCAAGGAAATCTGCACTCAGCTTGGTATACAATGGGAGGTCAAACACCTGGATTGTACTATGCAACTTCTATTAATGAAGGAGAAACATGGACTCATCCATTATTAGTTGACTCCAACACAAAAGATCCATTGTGGTTCCCTGCAACCAATATAATAATTGATATTGATTCCAACGGAATTCCAAATGTCACATGGACAAACAAATCTGTAAAAGATAATGCTGTAAAACATGCCCAAATTATTGATGGGCAAGTACAGAATTTGTCTGATCTAGGTTCTGGAGATCATGCCTGGCTTGACTCTAATAATGGATTGACTGCAGTTGTTTGGGAAACAGATGGAAAAATCATGTTGAAAGCATGGAATGACGAACTGTGAAAACCACAAACTTCTTTTTTATTTTTATTTTTGTTATTGGTTTGACTCCGATGGCCTTTGCTGAATCTGAATTTGCAGATTATTTTGCTTATGATGAAAATGGGAATGTCGTTAAAATAACTGATTATGGGGGAGAGGTTCTTTTTGTGAATGTTTGGGCTACTTGGTGTGTTGAATGCAGAGAAGAGATGCCTTACATTAATGAATTACACGATGAATTTTCTGAAAAGGGAATACGATTCATCAACATCAGTATAGATACTAATCCTAATGATGCAATAGAAATGGCAAAAAGAATGGATATGAAGACTGAATTGTGGTATGATCCTGATGAGCAGGCAACAAGAACATTCAAGATGTTTGGTCCCCCAGTAAGTGTTCTGATTGGTGCTGATGGAAATCAAATTTACAAATGGCCTGGAGCAATTATGGAGGGAACTGATGTTGAAACAAGACTCGCAGATTCAATAGGATTAGCTACTGCAGAAGAAATTAATCAGATTTCAACAAATCAACAAGTTAACTTAGCTATTGCATTTACTGCAGGAGTTCTAAGTTTTCTTTCCCCATGTATTTTGCCTCTAATTCCAAGCTACATTGCCTTTATCACTGGAACTAGCCTAAAGGAATTATCTAATACAGGAAATTCTGGAAAGTCTAAACTCAAAATAAAAACAACGGTTCTCTCAAAAGGCTCTTTATTCATTATAGGATTCTCTGTAGTTTTTGTGTCTCTTGGTTTGGGTGTATCTTATCTTGGTACTATATTCAGTGAAGCTATGCTATGGGTTGAAAGAATTGGTGGTGCATTAATAATTTTATTTGGTCTGCATATGCTTGGAATTCTAAAAATTAACTTTCTTAACAAACAAAAATCGTTTAATTTACAAAACAAGTCTACTAAAAAATTTGGTTTGCTTTTAGTTGGAATGGGATTTGGTGCAGGTTGGACTCCTTGTATTGGTCCAATTTTAGCTAGTATTTTGACATTAGCAGCTACCAGTGCAACCTTTTGGGCTGGTGGACAATTACTAGGAATGTATTCTTTGGGATTAGCCATACCATTTCTAATTTCAGCATTAGCTATTGATCAATTCACTATATTTTTCCAAAGAATCCGAAAGTGGATTGGTTGGATTGAGCGAACCAGTGCAATTCTGTTAATTGCAATTGGTCTAATACTGATCACTGGTTCAGTAAGTGTTATAGTTAATTTCACTGAGGAATTAATTGGAATTTAATTAAAACCTAAATTCCCTAAAATTCCAAATGTTATTCATACATCTAATTATTTAATTAAATTGCAACGAGCTTTACTGTATCCATGTTTTTGTTTATTTGAAAGTCTTTTGTCATTGTAGAAACTTTTTCAGCATCACCATCAATTACAAAAAGCTCCATACACTTTTCTTTCTCAATTTTGCTATGAAGATGTGTTGTGATTAAATCCTCAAAATTGTGAGTAATGCCTGAAACAACATGATCAAACTCATCATTATGAACCACTAGTAAAATTGCATGAATATTTCCAGACAAATCTGATTTTTGCTTTTCTTCAGAAACAAAAGTCCTTATTCCTGCTCTGATAGCTTCAGACCTACCTGAAAATCCCATTGATGATTGAAGCTTGTCTAATTCTGATAGAATTTCATCATTAAGTGAGATTGAAACTATTGGCATATGCCTGATGTTATTAATTATCTTATAAGTTTAGCAATTAATCTTATTAAGATTTTATAGATTTATTAATAAAATTGGAGGTTTCCTGCTATGAATACTCAGAGCAAGATGGCAATTATTGCCATTATTGTGGTAATACCACTTGCTGCATTTGCAGTTTATGGAACTGATCCTGTAAAAAATTCAGAGATTTCTCATAATTCAAAACTAAAAGTAATTTCATCATTTTATCCTCTTCATGAATTTTCTCAAAATATTGGACAAGACAAAGTTGACACAATTTTGCTTACACCAATTGGAGTAGAACCACATGATTGGGAACCAACAATTAAAGATGTTCAAAAAATGCAAACAGCAGATCTTATAATTATTAATGGAATTGGTTTTGAAACATGGATTGAAAGTTTAGAAGAAAATAATTTTTCTGGAATAATTATTGATACCAGTAATGGAATTCTAATTGAAAGTCATGAAGAACATGAAGAAGAGTCACATGATAAACATGAAGAAGAACATGAAGAAGAATCCCATGATAAACATGATCATACATCAGGAGATCCTCATATTTGGTTAAATCCTGTATTTGCTAAAACCCAAGTTCAAAATATTGCAAATGGATTTTCAAATTCAGATCCTGAAAACAAAGAATTTTACCAAACAAATGCAGATACTTACATAAAACAATTAGATGATCTTGACTCAAAAATTCGTACAGAATTATCTTATTGTAAAACTGAGTTCATAGCTTTCCATGAAGCATTTTCATATTTTGCAGATGAATATGGATTAACCCAACATACAATACTTTCTTCAACTAATCCTCATGGTGAAGTTTCAGCAAGAACATTAGAAAAAGTAATTTCAGAAGCAAGAGAACTTAACATTAAAGTTATTTTCAGTGAAGAATCTGTAAATCCAAAAACTTCTGAAATTATTGCAAATGAAATTGGTGGTAAAGTATTGACACTTTCTCCCTTAGAAGTTGCTTCTGATGGAACTTATATTTCAAAAATGACTGAAAATCTTGAAAATCTAAAGGT
>CAYTNP010000017.1:11346-16213 GCA_964439165.1 uncultured Nitrosopumilaceae archaeon
TATCTCAAAGAAATTGGATATGTTCCACAAAAACCAATTTTTGAGAAAAATTTCCCTGCTACAGTTAATGATGTTGTAAGAATGGGTTTACGAAATGAATCTGATGAAAACAAAATTGATGAAATTTTACAACAACTATGGATTCATGAACTAGGTAACAGGCGAATTGGTGAATTATCTGGAGGACAATTACAACGAGTCTTTATTGCAAAAGCTTTGGTAAATAATCCCAAAGTCTTGATTTTAGATGAACCAGTAACTGGAATTGATCAGCAAAGTATTGAATTGTTTTACAGCATTTTACGTGAATTAAACTCAAAACAAAAAATTACAATAATTTGGTCATCTCATGATTTGGATGCAGTAAATCAACTTGCAAATCATGTTGCTTGTCTAAATAGAACATTGTTTTTCCATGGGATTTCTGAGAAATTCTTTTCTGATGATGATCTTGTTAAACAATATTCTGAGGCATCTATGCAGGAACATATGCATCATCATTAATCATGTCTTTTGAAATTCTAACATACAGCTTTATGCATAGAGCACTAATTTCAGGAATTGCTATTGCAATACTTTGTTCTGTTGTTGGATTGTTTCTGGTTTTAAGACGTTATTCATTATTTGGTGATGCAATAGCTCATTCATCTTTTGGTGGAATTGCTTTGGGATTGTTAGCTGGCATCTATCCATTATGGACTGCTTATGGTGTTTCAATAATTAGTGCATTAATAATAACTAAAATCAAAAAGAAATACGATATTTCTGGTGATGCCTCAATTGCTGTTTTACTGTCATCAGGTATAGCAGTTGGGCTTGTAATTATTGGATTATCTGGTGGTTTTACTATTGATATCTTTAGTTTTCTCTTTGGAAGTATCCTGCTTGTTAGTGTTGATGACACTGTTTTGATTTTAGCCTTAACGGGAATTATTTTAATTGTAATTTTGTTATTGTATAGACAAATTCTTTATTCTACATTTAATGAAGAACAAGCAAAGGTCAGTGGAATTCCTGTAGAAAAAATAAATTATTTGATAATTTTTATGGCAGGCATTACAGTAGTAACATCAATTCAACTTGTTGGAGTTCTACTAATTTCTGCCCTGTTTGTGATCCCTAATGTATCTGCAATAATGTATGGACGAGGATTCAAACAAACTGCAATAATTTCTATGAGTTTCTCTGTATTTTCTGTAGTTGCAGGAATTTTAATTTCATATATTTTTGATATTACTCCTGCAGGAACAATAGTTTTGATATCTATTGGATTGCTTGGAGGTACTATGGGAATTAAATCTGCAGGTTTGTTGTCTAGGAATTAATCAAAGAGTTTAATCTTCTTTTATCTTTAATAGCTTTTACAAAAAATAATGATGAAGCAATAATTCCTAATGCCATTAATGGCGATGCAATCTCTGTATATTTTAATTCAAAATTCTGTGATGTTTTAATTTGTGATGCAATTACTGGAATCTCTGTCATTTTTATTGTTGCAAGCTTGTTTGATTGTTGTTCAACAAACCATACATTGTTTTTATCATCTGATGTCATAAATTGTACAAATGATGTTTCAGTTGGAACTGGAATCTCTATTAGATGATTATTATCTGGATCATATGCACCAATACTATCTATGGTATGTTGTGCAAACCAAATATTTCCATATCTATCAAATGTCATTCCAAATGGCAATGCTTCCTCATCAGGCACAGAAATCTTTTCAAATGTCTCTAAAACTGGATTAAATTTTGTTATAGCCAAGCCTGTATGTTCTGCAATCCATAGATTCCCATCTGTATCAAACATTAGAGCCTCTGGACCCTCTAAAATTGTCTCAGTAGAAATTTCAGTTAATTGATTATTTTTAGGATTAATGTATCCAATTTTTCCTGCACTAGTGGCTGAATACCAAATATTTCCATCACTGTCTAATTCTAATGCAAATGGAAGAGTTTCTATTCCTGGTACTGATATTTCCTCAAAAGTATCAGACTCTGGAATGTATTTTAGAATTTTATCTTTGTTTACAATTGTAATCCAAACATTTCCATCAAAATCTGCTTTGATTCCAAGTGGTGAATTCTCTGAAATCACTGGATCTATTTTTGGAATTGTTTTTAGTATAATTTCTTTACTTGAAATATCTATGAATCCGATTTGATTTCTTGGAGTATCAGTAAACCAAATGTTTCCTTGACTGTCTTTTGTAAGAAACATTGATGTTAATCCATCAAATGAATATGATGTAAATTCCTGTGTGTCTAATGAGAATTCCCATAATCTAGGTGCTGATGCATCACTTATCCAAAGAGAATTTTTTCCATCATAGATTGGAAATAGAGGTTTTGCATCTTCAGGAAGATTAAATTCAACAATTTGAGTTTGAATATCTGTTAGTAGAGGTTTAACAAGTAAATTCAAAATTTTTGATTCATTTGCATTTTCTGTTCTGATAGCTTCAATCTCGACTAACCATTCTCCTGAAAATCCAAATGTTCCTTCACCTTGAAATTCTATTGGTCTATTTTCTTCTTGTTTTATTATCTCCATAGGTACTTCGATTGGTGAAATACTTTTAGATGGATTTGAAATTTTTACTTTGAGTTGATTTGAATCATATACTGGATTTCCTTCAAAGTCACTAACTTTTACTAAAATTGTGTTTACACCACTTGAAAACGGTGAGATGTCAATATTGTATTTGATATTTTCAGAAAATTCTATTGTCTTAAATCCATAAATGATTTCTTGAGCCTCAACTTTTTGGATTTCCCCTGCAGGCAATGTTCCATTAGTGAGTAGTGCTACAACACCAAGAAGTATTATTCCTAAAATTGCATCTGCTTTGAGTGATCTTTTTAATTTTTTATGAACCAAAATTTTTCCTGATGAGAAATTCTTTTCTCCATTTCTTTGAACTTTGAATTGGAAAAATCCTCCCAAACCAATCATTATTGCAGCAATTACAATTTTGAGAATGATTAATTGACCATACAATGATTCTGTGATTAACCCTACATCACTTTCTAAGAACCACATAAGTATAGGTCCTGTAATTATCACAACTCCTACTGATATGACAAATGCAATTGAAAACCTTGGAATAAGTGCCAAACTTAGTTTTTCTTTTGTTGATTCTTTTAGTTGAGATAATGCTGGGAGTAATGTAAAAACAAAGTAGAAAATTCCTCCAATCCAAATTGCTGCAACCAAATTATGTACATAATCAAGAATTAGTGCTGGAGTTTCTCCACTAGCTGCTCCATGACCAATAAGACTTGTAGTTGCAATTAATACAAGTGATACGATAAGCATTGGAATTTGATTTTTCTTTGAGAGATTCTTTTTTCTATCCAATCCAAACCAAATCCCTAACAAAATAACTGTAATTATCATTCTAATCAACCAAATATTTCCAAAGTCAGTTTGAATTGCTTCAATTGGCGATGTTTCTAATCTGATGGTTTGAACTACAATCATCAAAATATTTGAAGCAAAAACTAATCCTAGTCCAATTCCTGTAACTGACATAAATTTTGCATGATGTGTAAATTCTATTTTTTCTAATTCTTCTTTGATAGATGATTTGTTTTGTGTTCCCCAAATTATTAGAGACGCAATTACTGCACCCAAAACAATTGTTTGGCCTACAATTCCTGGAAATCTTGCACCAGCTTCAGGCAAAAATATCAATTCTGAGGGTCTGTCTGTCTCTAATAATGAAGGATCAATAATTACATCCCCTACTGCAAACAAAAATGCATCTGGTACTAGGTGTCCATCAACTTTTGAGAGTACTTTAGTTGATACAGTATATACTCCATCTTCTAATGGTGGTGTTGTAACAATTAGAGATAATTCATCATCATAGTATTGTGTGTCTTTTTTATCGATTTGATCTCCATTTGAATCAAAAACTTTGAGTTCACTAAAGTTTATGTCAACTGGTTCTGAAAAAAATACAACCACTTCTGTATTTCCATTTGGAGCATTAGATGCTAAACTTGGAATGGTTTCTTCAGTGAATGGATGTGCTGAAACTAAAGGAATTGATGAAAATGACAATACAAGTAATACTATCAGTAATTTCCTCATTTACATTTGAGGACATATCTGATAATTTAAACAGTTTTCAAATAATTCGCCATTTGTACCAATCCACGTAAAGATAATAATGTCTAATTTTAGATTGATTGTAATGAAGATTGCACTTTTTGTCTTTATTGGATTGTTATTTTCTGTTGGAATGGTTGTACCCTCATTTGCTCATACTACAGTTCATGTTGAACAATATGAAATTGAAGCAGGATGGGCAATTGAACCCCCAATTGTTGGAATAAGAAATGATATTGTTCTAAAAGTAATTGAACGTGAGGGAGAAGAAGGTAAATTTACAGGAATTACAAGTGTGTTCAAAGGAGTTGATGCAACTGTACAGTTTGGCGGTGCATCAAAAAAAATTGATGTAAATTCTGATCCTAGACCAGGTTATTACTTTTCTCCAATTATTCCAACTAAAACAGGAACTTATCAAGTAGAACTTAAAGGAGAAATTCGTGGAACTCCAGTTGATGTAAAAATCCCCGTAGAAGATGTAGAACCTACTGCAGTTTTAGATTTTCCACCTTCAAATAGTGAAGGTTCAGGAGATGTTGCTGCACTTAAAAATGCAATTTCATCTTTACAACAAGATATTTCTAAATTAAAATCAGGAGAATCTGATGTTACATATGATGGCGGTGCAGCTTATGACTTTGCAATATTTGGTTTATCAATTGCAGCAGCAGCAATTATCTTAGCGATAATTGCTTTAATAAAAAGAAAATAGAAAAAGAGGATTCCTAAAATCTTGGAACGACTCTAG
>CAYTNP010000018.1:0-16070 GCA_964439165.1 uncultured Nitrosopumilaceae archaeon
CAAAATGTCGATATTGCAGACTTTAGGAGCTTGAAAGGATAATGGAATATGCATTATTACAGGCAGTTTTCCTGCCATTGCTATTATCACCAGTGGCATACATCATTGGTAGAAAAGCAGGTCCAAATCCTGCAATGTGGTTTACATTTGCAATTTTACTGTACACAACAATTCTTGTAATTCAAGCTGCCCTTTCTGGAACCGTTGAAGAACACTATCCATGGACTAGTATGTTTGGTGAATTTGGATTCATGTTAGATGGTTTGGCATCTCCATTTGCAATAATGATTTATGTCCTATCTACAATTTTGGTACTTTACTCAAAACCATACATGTTGCATAAATTCCATGAGCAATTTGAAGAAGAACAAAAAATCAATTCATCTACAGCTGGACAAACATCTGTTGTTGAATCATCTTCTCTTTCAAATTATGTAAATGCCAAATCTGGACTTTACTTTGCATTATATCTTGTATTTGCAATGGGAATGCTTGGAACAGTTCTTTCAACAAATCTGATTGAATTTTATATTTTCTTTGAGGTAATGTTAATTCCTGGTTTCTTCTTAGTTGCTCTTTGGGGTGACGGTCCGAGAAGAAAGATTGGTTTGATGTTCTTATTTTGGACTCATGCTGGTGCGGTTGTATTATTACTTGGCTTTTTGATGATAGGCCTTACTATTGGTAGTTTTGACTTTGCTGATATTCAGGAATCTGAAATACCTCAAGATGTTGTAATGATATCTGCAATTGCAATAGCAATTGGTCTTGGAGTGAAACTGGCAGTCTTTATGTTCCACATTTGGCTTCCATATGTTCACGGTTCTGCACCTACACCAATCAGTGCATTATTGTCACCTGCTATGATTGGAATTGGTGCTTATGGTGTCTTTAGATTAATTGTAGAATTTTTACCATCAACTTTTGCAGACCTTGCGATTTGGTTCCACATCTGGGGTCTTGTAACTATGATTTATGGTGGTGCAATGGCTTTGATGCAAGATGATCTCAAACGTCTTCTTGCTTATTCAAGTATCAGTCAGATGGGATATTTGTTATTTGGAATAGGTTCAATGTCTGTTCTTGGTCTAGCTGGTGCAGAAATGATGTATGTTACTCACGCAATTGGAAAAGGAATTCTCTTCATGATGGCTGGAATAATTATTGTTAAAGTCGGAACTCGAAGTATTTCTAAACTTGGAGGATTAGCTGGTAAAATGCCAATAACTGCAGTTTGTGCTGTAATTGGTGCATTAACAATCATGGGCGTTCCTCCAACAAGTGGATTTATGGGAGAATGGGTTCTCTTTTATGGTGCATTAGAAACTGCAATTGAAGAAGGTTCAACACTTAGAGCAGTAACATTTGGTTTAGGTCTTGTTGCAACTGCTTTGACAATGTCTTACATGCTTTGGATGCTAAAACGCGTATTCTTTGGAAAAACCCCTGAACATCTTGAAAATGTAAAAGAAGGTAGTTGGTACATGACAGCTCCTATGATGGTTTTAGCAGGATTTTCAATTGTAGTTGGAATTTATCCAGACATATTTTTCAAAACAATAATTCCGTACATGAGTGGAGTGTTGGGAGTATAGATTATGGCAACTGAATCTTTTGGATTACCATTTGAAGTTGGAACTCTTAGTGCTTGGTTAGTTTGGATTTTACCATTTGCAGCAGCTATGATTATTCCAGGTATTGGAAAATTATCAAAACACGCAACTGGATATGTTGCAGTTGCATTTGCTTTGATGAGTGCATTATCTGCAGCAACAATGATTCCTACTGCATTGGAGGCTCATGAATTACATCATCAAATAATGTGGATAGAATCAATTGGTCTTAAAGGTGGAGTATTGGCAGATCCTCTCTCAATTATTATGGCAAATGTCGTAGGATGGATTTCGTTCTTGATTATGATTTACAGTACTGGATATATGAAAGGCGATAAAGACATTACAAGATTTTGGTTCTGGATGATGTTCTTTATTGGTTCAATGCAATTAATTGTATTATCTGATAACTTGCTTCAAGTATTCTTTGGATGGGAAGGTGTAGGACTTGCATCATATGCCTTGATCAGCTTTTGGTATCGTGATAAAAAGAAAGATCATGTTGGAACTGAAGGACGAACTGTTCTTGGTATGTTAGACTATTATGCACCAACTCATGCTGGTATGAAGGCCTTCATCATGACCAAAGTTGGAGATGTAATGATGATTGCAGGAATGCTTTTGATATTTTTGTTTGCAGGAACTTTTGGATTTAAAGAATTAATGGGAAATCATGAATGGGCAATTGCCATGAGTGCTCAAGGACTTTTGGTTCCTGCTTTTGTTTTACTCTTTGGTGGTGCGATTGGAAAATCTGCACAATTCCCATTAAATGAATGGCTACTTGAAGCAATGACTGGTCCTACTGCAGTTTCTGCATTGATACATGCAGCAACCATGGTAAAAGCAGGTGTATTCTTAGTTGCAAGAATTGGACCTCTTGTATTTGCATTAGGTGCAGCAGGAATTATGGCAGATCAATTCTTTGAGATTGTTGCTTGGGTTGGTGCAATTACTGCATTATTGTTAGCAACACAGGGAATGGTTAATGGTGAAATAAAGAAAGTTCTTGCATATTCTACTGGTTCTCAAATTGGTTATATGATGATGGCATTAGGTGTTGCAGGATTATCCCATCAATACGTTGATGGTTATACTGCAGGATTTTTCCATTTAATTTCCCATGCGATGTTTAAGGCATCATTGTTCATGGCAGCAGGTTCATTGCTACACATTGTTGGTTCTAGATTCATGTCTGACATGGGTGGATTACGAAAACAGATGAAGAAAACTTATGCATTCATGTGGGCCGCAGGTCTTGGTTTGATGGGCGCTCCATTTATCACTACAGGATTCTGGAGTAAAGATGCAATCTTTGCTGCTGTTTATACCTCTGGAAATGAATGGGCTTTACCATTATTTGCTATTGCAGTTCTAACTGCAATAATTACAGCATTTTACACTACAAGAATGATTGGAATGGTCTTCTTTGGAAAGAAGAGCAAACACATTGAGAAGATGGAAGAAGAAGGACATCATATTCATGAAGCATCATTATCTATGTGGATTCCATATGGAATTCTAGCAGTTCTTACAATAGGAATAGGTCTTATTGGATTATCAACTGAACAAGGACTTCATCATATGTTTGAAGAATACCTTGAACACTCATTTGGTATTCACTCTGAACATTATACCGATGAAGCATCAATTTTGCCAGAATTCTTACAAGGAATTAACCCTGTTGCATTAGGTGCATCATTAGTAGCATTTGCTACAGGAATTGGTTTAGGCTATATCTTCTACATTGGTAGATGGGTTGATCCTGTAAAGTTTGTAAATTCAAATATTTTCTTTTACTCAATTCATAAATTATTCTTAAACAGATGGTATCTTAATGCAATAGTTTACTGGTGTTTTGTTGTAGCACCATTATGGTTGGCAAGAGGTGTATTTCGATACTTTGAAAAGACAGCTATGGATTATGGTATGAATGCTGGAGTTCAAAAAGCAACTGCATGGAGTGCAAAAGTTGTTCAAGGAACTCAAACTGGTGTATCTCAGTCATATCTATTCGTATTTGGAGCAGGACTGCTATTCGTAGTTCTGATATTGTTGATGTAGGTGCTATGATATGTTAGAAATTACTTCCACTCCACTAGTTTTAATTGCAATCTTAGGAACCGTTGGAATTATTCTTCCTATAATCAGTATTGCAAGAAAAGAAAAAGGCTCTAATTCATTTTATGCAGTAATTGCATTTGCTGCATTAATAGTATCTATGGGATATGTTGGATATCAATTCATTAATGATAATGTTGCATCCTCTGCTCTATTTTCTGAAGATGTAATTGTAGATGATGCATTTGGTGGATTATTTGCAATAGCAATGTTAGTAGTTGCTTTGTTCACTACTGTTGGCTCTTTTAATTATATGAGAAAACACAATTCTCCTGCTGTTTACTATTCTTTGATTTTACTTGCAACAATTGGTATGGTCCTAGTTGCATATTCTACAGATTTGGTAATGTTGTTTGTTGCTTGGGAATTGATGAGTATTCCAACATACATTCTAGTCGGATTTATGAAAAAGAATCCTAGTTCAAATGAAGCGGCTCTAAAATATTTCTTGTTTGGTGCATTATCTTCTGCAATCATAGTTTACGGAATTTCTCTTTCATATGGATTAACAGGTTCAACAAATATTGGAGAAGTAATCCAAGGTTACTCTACACTTGATCCTACCTTATTGCCACTTGCATTACTTTCTGTTGGAATGTTTATAGCTGGATTTGGATTCAAGATGGGATTGGTACCTTTCCACCAATGGCTTCCAGATACTTACGAAGGTGCACCTCCGCCAATTACTGCCTTACTTGCAGCAGCTACAAAGAAAGCTGGATTTGCTGCAACAATTAGAATAGTGGTTCTTGGAATGGTTGTACTTCATCTTGATTGGACATTAGCTTTAGGCATTATTGCTGTAATGACAATGACAATTGGTAATGTTGCAGCAATCATGCAAAAGAATCTTTCACGAATGCTTGCATATTCAAGTATTGCACATGCTGGATACATTTTGATTGGATTAGCAGTTGCACCACATAGCTCACTTGGATTACAAGGATCTTTGTACCAAATATTTAATCACGCTGTAATGAAAGGTGCTGCCTTTATTGCAATTGCAGGAATTGTAACAACACTTGCAGTTACTCATATTGATAAATTAAAAGGACTAGGAAGACGAATGCCAATTACTGCTCTTGGATTAGTAATTTCATTATTTGCTCTTGCCGGAGTTCCTCCACTTTCAGGATTTTGGAGTAAATTGATGTTATTTGGAGGTGCATTAGATGCAAGTTCTGCCTTATGGTGGGCTCCATGGCTTGCAATTGCAGGTGTTCTAAACAGTGCATTATCTCTTGCATATTATGGTTGGATTACAAGAAAGATGTACTTTGAAGGTGAAACAGAAAAACGAGTTAAAGAACCAAAATCAGTTGTTGCAGTAATGATAGCATCAATAATCTTCTTGGTAGGATTTGGTGTTTATCCTGAACCAATCATTAAGTTTGTAGAGTTGGCAACTCCTGTAATTAGTTTAGGTATTATGCCTTAAACGAAGTAAATTTTATTAAATTTTCTAAATTATTTTTTGCATCACTGTCTGGAATTTTTCTTAATCCAGCTCTTGCTTTTTCAGCATATTCTTTTAGTAATTCTTCCATTTTGTTAAAGACATCTCTTGGATCTGAACTTTTCTTAATTAGTGTATTAAACAACTTGTCCTCATTTTTCCAATCAAACAAATCATCTCTAATTTGATATGCAATTCCTAGATTAATTCCATATTCTGTTAATGCTTCAATTTGCTCTTCAGTTCCATTTGCAATAATTGCCCCTGTCCTTGCTGCTACTTCAAATGCAGTGGCAGTTTTGTATTCAATTACTTTTAGATAATCATCAAATGTTACATCTTCACTTGTTTCTAATCTGGTTTCAATCATTTCCCCTTCACTCATCAACATTGCAGTAGTGGCCAAGTCTTTTGTTATTCTTGCATTATCTAATCTTGAAGAAATTGCAAGAATTAATCCTAAAACAAAATCACCTGTTAAAACACTAGTATTGTATCCATATTTGATATGAAATGGATCTTTTTGTCTTCTCATAGTTTCATTATCAATAATATCATCATGGATGATAGATTCCATATGTAGAAATTCAACAGCACAAGATGCTGCAAAAGTATTCTCATCAACATCCCCTACACTTTCAGCTGCTAATGTCAAAATGATAGGTCTAATTCGCTTTCCTCCCTCTAATGAATATTTTAGAGGCTCAATAAACTCTGATTCTGAATAAAGATCTAATTCTTTATTCAAGGCTAAGTCTATTTTTTTAATATATTCACCATATGTTTCAAGTAAAGGATTGATCTCGATATTATTTCTGTCCAAGATACCTATTCCAAAAACTTTTTCATTGCTAATTAAATCTTGAGAAGAAATTTTAAAATGAATGCTCCTGTCGGGATTTGAACCCGAGTCTCAGGCGTGAAAGGCCTAAATGCTTGACCGGACTACACTACAGGAACCTGATTTACTGATTTATTTTCACCATAAAATCTTTTGGCAGTCACAAAGATTTTTTTATTGGCAAATTCGGTGTTGACTTATGAATATAGTTAAAAAAATCGATGAAATGATTGAAGAAAGAAGTTTACTAAAACATCCATTTTACCAATCTTGGTCTGATGGAAAATTAACAAAGGAATCTTTAGCAGGTTATTCTAAAGAATATTTTCAACTTGTAAAAGCAGTTCCAGCTTTCATGGCTCCAATTATTGAAAAAGCTCCTGATGATGTAATTAGTGAGTTAATTGATAATCAACAAGAAGAATCAGATCACGTTAAACCATGGATTGCATTTGCTGGAGAACTAGGAATTTCTGAAGATGAATTAACTTCTTATTCTGGTTTACCAAAAACCCTCAAAGCAGTTTCTGATTTGAATGAATTAATGAATACCTATGAAGGTGGTGCAACTGCAATGTATGCTTTTGAAAAAGAAATACCAAAAATTAGTCAAACAAAGCTTGATGGATTGGCTGAGTTTTATGGTATGTCAAGTCATGAAGCTACTGAATACTTTAAACTTCATACTGAAGCAGACATTAGACACGCAGCATCATGGAGAAACATTTTAGAAAAATCTTCAACTGAACAAAACAATTTGATTGAAATTGCAGATAAATCAATTTCTGCACAAAATTTGTTGTTAGATAGTTGTTTTGAAGAATACTGTTAATCTCATAACATTTTATACCTAAGAAAAAATTCCTTTGCTTAGGGCCCGTAACTCAGCTTGGTAGAGTAACCGGCTCATAACCGGTGAGCCAAGGGATCGAAGCCCTTCGGGCCCATTTTTTTTCAGTTAGTTTTAAAATAAGCAACCTCAAAAATTAATGGCCGCGATGAAGAATCAGAGTTATATCTGAATGATGATTGGAAGGCATTTGTCTGAGCTGCCTAAATTTATTTACTGATTTGTTTTTTCACTTTTTCTAACACATCTTGTTCTACAATTTTTTGTTCATAGAGTTCTTGTGTTATTTGTAAAATATCTAAAACTGAATGCATCTTCACTCCCAACTCTGATAACGCTTCATCTGCACCTTCCATTCTGTTAACAATTACATATGCATCTTCAACAGAAATATTCACTTCTTTAAGTGACTTGATTGCATTTACAACAGAACCTCCTGTTGTTGCAACATCATCAATCATTACAACTTTCATCCCATCATTGATTTTTCCTTCTACTGATTTTGAAGTACCATAATCTTTTGGTTTACTTCTAACATAGATTAGAGGTTTGACTGTTTCTATTGCCAAAGCTGATGCAATAACTAATCCCCCTGTCGGGACCGAAACAATAGAATCAAATTTTTCTAACCCAATTTCATCTGCAATTCTGTTTTCAAGATATTTTACCATGTTTCTAAATTCATGAGGATAACTTGGGACTAGTCTTAAATCCACATAGTATGAGCTCTTTTTCCCACTAGCTAGTGTGAAATCTCCAAATTTTATAATGCCTTTTTGATGCAAAAAGGTCGCAAATTCTTTTATAAATTCCATATCAAAATTAACTACACTGGATTTATTTTGGTTTGTATTGTGTTTGATATATGCCTGAAATTTGGTTAAATTATGGGATCACAGACGTTGTTTTGGATATAAAGGCAGAAAATTTAGAGGAAAAAATTGATTCTGATGGTAAAATCATGGAAGATTCGGCAATCAATGAAAAGCTAAACACTCTTGATTTATCAAAACCCATGGAACTTGTAGTTTTACATAATTCAAAATCTATACAAAAAATCATTTCTTCGCTATTTACTTTATGTGAGCAAAAATCTAAACCATTTCCAAAAATTTTAACAGATAAAAAAATATTGAATCTAGTAAAATCTGGATTACCTGAAGGCAGTTCTATAAATGAATTTGATGATGTTGATATTTCAAATTCTAACCTTGTATTTATGGGTGAGATGGAATTTGATGGTCTATTTGGTTATGAAACAATCTCAACTAGATTAATCAAAAAATTTGGAATTGAATCTATGCTTTCTGCATATGCAAAAAGACATGGTCATTTACCAGTACCTGGTCAATACCCTGAAAGTTTACAAGAAGCAAAAAAATTCTCTGATAATTTTGAAATTCAAGGAATTGAAATAGTTGCAAACTCTCAAGGTATTGTTGATTTTTCTATTGGCCATCCTTCAGAAACTATTTCTTCAACTAAAATTTTAGAATCTAATTCAATTAAAGACATTGGACATCATAAAACAATGATGATTAGCACTGGCAAAGATGCAAGTAATGATAATCTTGGAAAATCTCTTTCTTCTCTTTGGAACTGTTCAAATGCAATTAAAAAAGATGGACTTGCAATTTTAGTTGCTGAATGTAAAGGTGGTTTAGGGTCTGATGCTCTTCAACAATATATTGAAGATAGATTAACTTTGGATCAGTTACGCAATCCTACAAAATACATTAGTGGAATGGAAGATTTATTGTTCTTATCTGAAATTCAAAAGAATTTTCAAATTGGTATAGTTTCTATTCTTCCAGAATTTTATGCTAAAAAACTAGACATGATTTCTTTACCTGGAATAAAATATTCTATGGATTATGTTTTAAAAACTCAAGGTGCCAAACAAAAAGTAGCAGTTGTATCTGATGGTGCTAGATTGTTACTAAGGTAAAAAATCTGACAAAAAATTTAGTGAAAAATCTGATGGCAAAGGTGCACATAGAATTGCTAATCCTATAATTCCAAGATATGCAATTTTTCTATTTCTTGAAAGTGGTGAAATATCATCAAGTGGAGTTGCACTTGGATTTCTTGAACTCATTACAAGAATAAGAATTGCCATTAACCAATAATTTAACAAAACAAGAATTGCCATACTTCCAAAAGTTGCATATCTATGTAATTTTGGACCAAGCAATGTTCTTGCCATATGTCCTCCATCTAATTGCCATGCAGGAAGTAAATTCAAAAATGTAATTAAAAATCCAATCCAAGACGCAAACAGAATTGGCGTCATAATAACTTCATGTCCAGTTCCACCTTTTCCAAATAATGCAAGACTGGCAGTCATAAGTAATGGCTCTCCTTGTTCCCATTCAATTAATCTGGATTCTTCAAATAATCCTGCAGCAATCTCTGGTTCCAAAATAGGTGCTGTATATGCACCATAAATTGAAACAATTACTGCAATAACTAATCCTGCAATTGGTCCTGCAATTGCTACATCAAATAATATTTCCCGATTAATTGTCAGGCCTTTTGATTGAATAAAAGCTCCAAATGTTGGAATTCCAATTACTGGTAATCCTGGAATGAAATATGGCCATGTGGTTTTAAGACCATGGGCTTTTGCAGCAATTATGTGTCCTAATTCATGAATTCCTAAAATTCCTAATAATGACAAAGTGTAAACTGCAGCCATTTCAAATGGTTCCCCAATTTCTACAATTGAGTTTGTTCCTGATGTTCTATAGTATCCATCAATCATTACAAAAGAAATTACAACTGCAAACAAAATTCTTGGAGTCCATGCAGTACTCATCCATTTTCGCTGTTTTTTTGGAGCAAATTTTTGAACGATGATATATTTTCCATCATTCATTTTTTCTAATTTACACACAAAACCTAACGTTTCTAATTTTCTTGCTAATTCTTCAAATTTCAGTTTAAACTCTAAATCATTAAATCTAAACTCTAGGGAAAATCGTGTTTTTTCAAAATCACTTACATCAAATAAAGAATTTACTAAAGAAATAATTTCTTCATGAGAGTTTTCCTCCATATTTCTTTAAGATTTCTCTTTCCATTAAATGGTGTTATGGTTTAAAATTAAATATTGATACTTGTATTGAAATTCATGCAAGTTATTCTAAGACAGTTAGGTGATTGTAATATTAGAAGAGCAGAGCCAAGCGATCTAATTTCTGTCATGGAAATCAATCTAAAAACACTCCCTGAACACTATTCTGATTATTTCTATGAGTCATTATTAGCAGAACTTCCAGAGGCATTCATTGTAGCTGAAATTGGAGGAAAACATGTGGGTTACATTATGTGTAAAACTGAGTATGGTTTTTCAAATTTTAAGAAACTGGGTTTTGTCAAAAAAGGACATGTTGTATCTATTGCAGTTATTGATGAACATAGAAAAAAAGGAATTGGAAATGCTCTTGTTGAAGAATCTGTAAATGGTGTAAAACTAAGAAATTGTGATGAATTTTACTTGGAAGTAAGGTGCAGTAACAATGATGCTGTAAGGCTATATGAAAAACTTGGATTTATAATAAAACAGCAACTAAATGCCTACTATCGAGATGGCGAAGATGCATATCTTATGGCAATCGAATTAAATTAGTTCAAACCAATAAATATCTCACATCAAGTTTTTGGCCATGGATAAACGCAAAGGTATGGGAATTACTATTTTTGTACTTTGTATTGGAGGTTTTTTCCTTTATGCATATTTGTTAATGCTCTCAGAATGGAGTCCTATTGTATTACAATTATCTGTGTTAATGATTGCTGGTGGAATTCTTGGGGTAGTTGCATGGATTGGTTATGTAATGGCAACAACAAAACCATCTCCTGCATCAATCACATCTGATGATTAATTTATTTAGTAATTTTAACATCTACAACAGTTTGATAATATCTGGGCCCTACAGGTCTAACAATTTTTGATAAAAGAATTTCAGATTTGACTGGAGATACTTTAAGATAATGTTCTTCAGAAAGTTTTCCTGCATCTGTTTTTTTATCTGCGTGAATATGTGAGTAGTAATGAATTATCCCACCACTTTTTGTTGTATTGATTGCAGATTCTAAGAATTCATCTGACCTTTCAGGGAGTAGCATTAAGGTTCTATCTGATTTATCTATCAACTGTTCATTGATGATATCTGTTGCATTACCATTAATTGAGATAACATTTCCTGCAAGTTTGTTTAATTCAATATTTTTTTCACATAATTTTGATGCTGTTGGGTTGATATCTAGACTGAAAACTGTACATTTTGTTTTTTTTGCAGCCATAATTGAAAACATCCCTACTCCAGCAAACATGTTGGTCATAGTTTCATTTTCTTGAATCAAATTTGCGATTCTCTCTCTTTCAGTAGATAATCTAGGTGAGAAAAACGCATTTGCCACATCTACTCTAAATCTACACCCAAATTCTTTGTATTCTGTTTCAGTATTGTCTTCTCCTGCAAGAATTTCAAGATTTCTTGTACGAAAATCTCCTTCAACAGCTGATGCTTGATAAAAAACACTTTTTACAATTTTTACTTCTTTAAGTAAAGTTTCACCTATGATCTTTTTCTTTGATAGTAATGAATCAGGAATTCTTACTATGATGATTTCTCCAATTTGATCAAATGCTGAAATCAACTCATTACTTTCATCAATTGTAAGCACATTTTCTAATGCTTTTTTTAGCATTCGAGTCAATGTTTGTAATAATAATTTCCAGATGTTTTTTGATCTTTATCTAACCTACTCTCCATTTTGTTTACGCGAGGTCTAAGACTTTTTTCATCTCTTCTAAATGACATGTCTAATGATTTTAGAAATCTATTCATCGCTTCTGCTTTAGGCATAGGTGATGTAGCTTTACCTGCAGCCCCTGATTCTCCTTCAAATATCACCATTGAATCTGAAACCAAGTCCATCAATTGCAAATCGTGATCAATTATTATTGCTGATTTTCCAAAAGAGCGAACAAATTTTTGCAAAAATTTTGCAACTGCAATTCTATCTTCTACATCTAAAAATGCAGAGGGCTCATCTAATGCATATAGATCTACTTTTTGTAACAGACATGACGCAACTGCAATTTTTTGTAGTTCTCCTCCTGAAAGTTTTTTGACAGATTTATTATAGAGTTTTTTAATTTTTAATGGATCTAGTATTTGTTCTTCCTCCATACTTCCTTCTACTGGATTGCCATTTGCTTTATCTAATAATGAAATCACTTCTACATCTATATCATTTTGGAGATATTGTGGTTTGTATGCAATTTTGATTTTTTTATCAACACTTCCAGAATTAGGTTTCTCAACGCCTGCAATCATCTTCATCATGGTAGTTTTTCCAAGAGCATTTGCTCCCATTATGCCTAGAACTTCCCCTTTTCTGACTTGCCCAGGCTCAATTGTTACTGAAAATGAGTCATATTTTTTTTCTAATTTTGGATAAGTTACAACCTCACTTCCTTCTTGGAATATATCCGTAGATGAAGATGATACATCAAAAGAAAACTTCTTGTCTCTAAATCTAACATTTTCTGTTGGTAAATATCCATCAAGAAAAACATTGATTCCAATTTTTGTTGATAGAACATTTGAAACAATTCCGTATGCTGATGGTTCACCGTACAACACTTCGATGTAATCACTAAGAAAATCTAGTAATGTTAAATCGTGTTCGACAACCATGACACTTTTTCCAATTTTTGCCAATTTCTGTATTGTACGTGCAACTCCTATTCTTTGAAAAACATCATTGTATGATGATGGTTCATCAAAAAAGTAAAACTCTGTATCTTTTGATGCAGCAGCAGCTACTGCTATTCTTTGTAATTCCCCTCCACTTAATTCCTTTAAACTCTGTTCCATGGAATTTTGTAATCCTAATTCTCTGATTAATTCCCTTGATACTCCTCTCTCATCATATTTGTCAAGCAGTTCTTTTCCTGTTCCCTCAAATGCTTGTGCAATTTGATGTACTTGTTGTGGTTTTATTGATGCAGTGATTTGTTTTTGTTCGATTTTTTCAAAATGTTGTTTAAGTTCTGTTCCACTATAATGTTTAAAAATCTCATCCCATTCTGGTGGATTTTCATATTTTCCTAGATTTGGTTTTAAATTTCCTGATAAAATATTTACAACTGTACTTTTACCCATTCCATTTCTTCCAAGTAATCCTACTACCTCTCCTTTTCTTGGTGTAGGTAATTTGTAAAGTCTAAATGAATTTGTTCCATATTGATGAATTTTATCTGCAGCTATCTCAGTTGCTAAATTTACAATTGTTATTGCATCAAATGGACATACCTTGACACATATTCCACACCCATTACAAATATCCTCATCAATCTGAGCCTTTTTTGATTCTTCATTAATTGTGACACAATCCGATCCTGATTTGTTGACTGGGCAGTATTTTATGCACTCTAAACCACATTTTTGTGGCTGACATAGATCTTGATCTAGTACTGCTACTCTGTGTGTCATGTCGTAATCCGGTATTTGCTTTGCTTTATACCTATTTTGAGCATGATTGAAACCTGCGTTACGTTAATAGATGAGAATCTAACGATAATTTTCAAGCCGGCCATAGCGTTAGGGTGCGACCCAATCCCGTTCCGAACTTGGAAGTCAAACCTGACGTCGCTGTTGTGCTACTAAGATGCGAGAGCTCTTGGGAAGCAACGGTGCTGGCATTTTCTCTTATTCAATCAATCTTTTAATATTGAATTAGTTGGGTTGATGTGATTTAAATGAAAAATTGTTCAGTTTGTGGTGAATCATGTGATGATGATATTCGATTGTTAAATCACATGATGGAAAAACATGGATGGCGAAATCCAAATGTTGGAACCCCTGATAGAAATAGTAGAGGTTACTAATTTTTTAAATTTTGTAAATAATCTAAAATTAATCTTACACCAAAACCTGTTGCACCTTTTGGATTGTATGATTTTTCTTTTGTAGCTATTTGTGTCCATGCAACTCCTGCAATATCAACATGTAACCATGGAGTATTGTTAATTGCATTTCTAAGAAATGCTGCTGCAGTTATTGTACCTGCTGCTTTACCGATTCCAATATTTCTGATATCTGCTACTTCTGATTTTACCATATCCATATAATCTTGGTTTAGTGGTAATTCCCAAACTGCTTCTGTTGTTTTTTTAGATGAATCATTAATTTTTTTTGTCAATTTTTCATCATTAGAAACTATTGCAGCTACATTAGTTCCTAATGCTATAATACATGCACCAGTTAGAGTTGCAAAATCAATTATTGCCTTTGGTGAATATTGTTTTTCTCCATATGATAATGCATCAGCTAAAATCAATCTCCCTTCTGCATCGGTATTCAAAATCTCTGCAGTCTTCCCATTATACAACTTGATAATATCTCCAGGTCTATATGCTTCTCCTCCTGGCATGTTTTCAACTGATGGGATAATTCCTACTACGTTAATTCGAAGTTTTAATTCTGACACTGCTTTCATAATTCCTAAAACAGTACAACCTCCACACTTGTCAAATTTCATTTCATCCATATTGGCTCCAGGTTTTAATGAAATTCCACCTGTATCAAATGTAACAGCTTTTCCAACTAAAACAATTGGTTTTTCATTTTTTGGACCTTGATTATGTTCTAAAACAATTAGTTTTGGTTCATTTTTACTTCCTTTTCCAACTGCTGTGATTCCTCCAAATCCTTTCTTTTCTAATTCTAATTTTGAAATTATGTTACATTTCATTTTATTATTTTTAGAAATTGTTTTTGCAAAATTTGCTAATGTAGTTGGAGTGCATTCGTTAGGTGGTAGATTTGCTATACTTTTTGTGAATATTGCACCATCTGCAGTAATTTCTGCTGTTTTGATAGTTTGTGAAATCTTTTTTGATTTTGAAGTAATTATTGTCAAATTTGGAGAACTATCTGTTTTTTCTGATTTGAATTTATCAAATTTGTATAATGCCATTTTTGACCCTTCAATAATTTGAGAAATTGATGAATTTTGTTCAATGACAAAAGTTGGAGGTACAATAATTGAAAACTCTTTTAATTTTAATTCTCTTGCCTTTTGAGCAATTCTTCCTGAAACAAATCTAATGGTATCATTTGTAATATTCTCTTTTTTTCCGATTCCTGCAAGGAGAATTCTTTGAGTCTGTTTTCCACCTGTTATAGGAACAATGCTAATTTTTCCCAGTTTACCTTCCATATCTTGAAGAGTCTGATTAATTACTGAGGTTGTTTTAGCATCAAGTTTCTTTAGTCCTAAAACTTTGTTTGAATTTTCTATTACAAATCCACAAAGTAATTGAGTCTTTTTTGATGAAATTTCAGTTTTTATTTTCATATAGGAAATCTGTCTTTGATGTATTATTTAGATTTATTATTTCATACAATCTCTGAGCATTTCATTAATAATTGATGAAAAACTTACTGTGGCACTAGTTTCTTTGATCTTTTTTGCTTGTCTATTTCTAATTTTTTTAATTATCTCGTCATCTATCATGATGGTTTTTCTTTCTGCCATGATTTTGAAGGGAAAAATTCTACATTTAAAACATTGTTTGGTAATCTTTTATGAACTTCATTCTTTTATTTTTAGAGTTTTACTATTTCTTAAAACACTAGTTGTTCTTTTAACAATCTCTTTGATTGTTTTACAACCTTGTTCACATTCATTTTTCATTTCCACTATTGGAAATTGATTTGTTTTTTTAGAAAATATTACTCTAATTACTGGAATTAATGCTGCTCTGCCACCAAAAGCCTTTTTTTTATTAATTAACCAAAACATTTCCAATGCAGATTCATCTAGGTGATCTTCTCTGATTTTTAAACCAAAATCTGAATAGTGACCTACAATCAAAAATTTCCCATGTGCAAAAAAATCAATTATTTTGATAAATTTCATGCATGCATAACAATGATTATCATAAATCAATATTGGAATGTCTTCATTTTCCATCATAATTTTTACATCTTTCTTTAATTAAAATTTTAAAAATCACTATTTACAACTAAAAAATTCGTTTCTTTTTTGATTGTTATTTAAAAAATATAATAAAATCTAGTTAAATTTTAAAAATTATTTACTAGTATTATCTGTGGTTTTGGAAGCATTCTCTGCAGTATACAGGTCTGTCTTCTTTTGGTTTGAATG
>CAYTNP010000019.1:0-15694 GCA_964439165.1 uncultured Nitrosopumilaceae archaeon
TCAATTGTAAATTCAATATCTTGTGGTTCTCTGAAATGTTTTTCTAATTTTGCACATGCATTACTCAATTCTTTGTGAGATTTTGGCATGTCTTTTTTTAATATCTCAATATTTTTTCCAGTTCTAACTCCTGCAACAACATCTTCTCCTTGGGCATTAATTAGATACTCTCCTTCGATTTCTTTTTTACCATTATGACCATTTCTTGTAAAAACTACGCCTGTTGCACTATCATCACCCATATTTCCAAATACCATTGTTACAACATTGACTGCAGTACCGTTTGCGATATCTTTTGTAATGTTATTTTTTTCACGATAAACTATTGCTCTTTCGCCCATCCAACTTTTGAAAACAGCTTCTATGGATAATTCTAATTGCTCTTTTGGAGAATCTGGGAATTTTCTTTTAGTATGGTTTTCACAGATTTTTTTGTATTCTGTTACGATTTTTTTTAATGATTCTACGTTTAGTTTACTATCATCTGAAACACCTTGTTTGCTCTTTGCAGAATCTAACACATGATCAAATTTCTCATCATTTACTCCAAATACTACTTTACCAAATAATTGAATAAATCGTCTGTATGAATCCCATGAAAATCGTGGATTTTTTGTTTGCTCTGCAAATCCTTCAACTGTTTTTTCATTTAATCCTAAATTCAAAATTGTATCCATCATACCTGGCATTGAAATTGCGGCCCCTGATCTTACTGAAACTAAAAGTGGATTACTAGTAGAATTCCATTTTTTACCTGTCTTTTTTTCCATTTTTGCAATATTTTTCATTACTGCAGGCATCACATCTTTTGGAAGTTTTTTGTTGTTATCGTAATACTTGTTACATACTTCAGTTGTAATGGTAAATCCTGGTGGTACTGGAAGTTTTAGTCTGGTCATTTCACTAAGACCTGCTCCTTTTCCGCCTAGAAGCATCCTTTTCTTACTATCTGCTTCTTCAAATGCATAGACTGGTTTTGCCATACGAAAACTTCTAAATTTTTTTGGCTTTTTAAACCAATGCCTTGGCAAATTCTGAAATTATTTTGTTCCAATTTTTTGCCTTGATGATTCCACTGGCAACTAGGATTCCTTTTGAACCTAATTCTGCAGCTTTTGACACATCTTCTCCTGAAACAATACCTGCCCCACAAAGAAGTTTTGTTTTATTTTTTGAATCTTTTACTGCTTTGGCAGCTTTTGTAATTAATTCTGGTTTTTCATTTGAAACAGCTTTTCCTGATCCAATCAACTCTGGTGGTTCTATTGCAATGTAATCTGGATTTAGTTTTGCATATTTTCTAGCCTCTGCAACATCTTTTACACATACAATTGAGATCATTTTTAGTTCTTTTAATTTTAAAACTAATTTTGCAATCTCTTTACTTGTAATTCGATGTTCGCTATGATTAATTAATGAACCCTTGACTTTGGATTTTTTTAATAATTCTGGAACCATAAATCCTGTGGTACTACCAACCTTTGAATCATCTACATGCTGAGCCAGGATTGGAATTGAGCTGTTTGCTACTAGTCCTATCAAGTGTTGTGGTGGAGCAATTGCAATTTTTACTTTGATTTTTTTTGAAACTTTTTCTGCAGTTTTTACAAATTTGATAATTTTATCCCCTGAAATCTCCTCATAATTTTTACAATTAATTACAAACATCTTTCTTTGAACCTTCTTGTATTGTATTTAATTCTTAGACCTTAATTGTTTATCATATCGTTTTTTCATAAATAACACTATCATCATTAGAACTATTGCTGCAACATTTGTTCCTATTATGAAAACGTCTTCTACAATTATTCCATAAATCAACCATAAAATCGCTCCAGCTGAGATAAATATCATCAAAAATTTTGAGACATCTTTTAGACTCTTTGTTTTATATCCTTTGTAGATTTGCTCAACCCATCCTGTAAGAATTAGAATTCCTGCAGCTACCCCTAGAATGGTAAGTAATGTTCCATCTACTTCCATTTTAACTCCAGAAAAACTCGTCTAATCCTGTTTGTTTTGGCTTTCCTAAAATTGTGTCAAAATCTAAATCCATTGATGATGTAATTTGCTCTAGTGTTGATTCTAAAAATTCCATGTATTTTTTTGAATCAATTTCTTCTTTTTTTGCCAATTCAGCAGGTTTTACTCCTGGCTTGTTTAAAATTTTAATAAATGAAATCCTATCTCCTTTTTTTATCTCTCTGATATTTTCTAACTGTTTTGCAGCCCTGATGTGTTGTGGAATTGTTTTTGTATATTCTGAAGGGGCTTTGCTAAGCATTACATTAAATGTTAAATCTTCAATTGGAATCTCTTTTGCTTCTACCTTTTTACCGCATGTGGCTATTTTTTCAGAGATTTCTTTTTTTGCTTTTTCAAAGCCTTCCATTGTTTCAACTTTTGATAATACTTCTAACAATTCATAAAATAGATTTTTGATAAATGCTGGTGTATGTGATTTTTTTCCAGTTAATCCTTTGACATCTACTTTGCCTTCTTTAGTTACTCCAAGATAATTTTTCTTTCTGTTACTTAGTACACAATATCTATATGTTTTATCAATCTCTAAATCAACTCCATGATCTTTTTTTGCTTGCTCAATTACTGCATTGATTTGCTCGCTAGTTGGATTTTTGATAAACAATGAATCTGTATCTCCATACAAAACTTCAATTCCTGTACCTTCGCATTTTTTGATAGTTTCTAAAATTGTATATCTGCCAATTGCAGTAGTAGCTTCTGCTGCTGGAAGAAAATATAATGGAAATATTTCAGCACCCATTACCCCATAACTGGCATTTAGAATAACTTTGAGTGCTTGACTGACTACTGTGTATTGTTGTCTTTGCTCCTCTGTAAGTGTCTCTTTTTTTGATAAACTCTTGTAGTAATTTACCCTCAAATCTCGCAATGATCCGATAATTAATGCTGTCATTCCATTTTTCTTAGAACATGCCCAGTGATTTGTTCCTGGTATTGTATTTTTTTTACATTCTTCATGAGGGCATCTGACTGTCTCATATGATAGGTTTCTAACTTTGATAATGCTTGGGTATAGACTAGCAAAATCCATCACCACTACATCAAAATGAATTCCTTCTTTTGGTTCAACAACAAGACCTCCTCGATATTTTTTATCTTTGATAACTGCGTCTGACATTACTCCTTCAGAACGTGTTTCTAGTTCTGCTCTTTTTGGAATTAATGAATTATTTTTTCTGTGTTCATAATAAAGTAAACTTCTAATCCATTGTGATACTCCCATTCTTGCAATGTCATCAATTGGCATTCTTCCAATTCTTGCAATGATTACAAGTAAGTTCATCAATATTTCGTTGTTAAAACTAGTTAGTTCGTATGTTAGCAGTGCATCATTGTAACAATAATTTGCAGTCTGGTATAGTGTTAATTCATCAAATTCTAAACCATAATCGATTTTTTCTTTTCCAAGTAATGCTTTTGATACTGCATTTAATGAAAAACTTGTATACTTTTGACTAAACGCATAGATTTGAAAAGATCTGTTTGATAACGTTCTGTACAAATCAATATGGACTCCTTCTTTTAGCGTTGCAGAGTCTCGCATCATGTAAAATGGATTCTCTGAATTTGGAATTCCTAATCTTTCTGCCCTGTTATACAGATATGGCAAATCAAATTCATCACCATTGTATGTGAGAACAAACGGAAATCCTTTGATGATTTCAAACGCATCATGAATCATTTTTTTTTCATCTGCTAAATCATAAAATTTTACTTTGATGTTTGATTCTAGTTCGTTAGTACCTTCTTCAGTTCCTTCTGTTTTTAACACAAATATTTGATCAAATCCGTCTGTGCCTTTGAGTCCTATAGCTGTAACTTTTTTTTCTGCAATTTTTGGGTCTGGAATTCTTCCAATCTCTGCTTCAACTTCGATATCTACGCTCAATCTCTTAATTTTTGGAATTGGTTGATTGAGTAATTCTGCCCATTCTGAAATGAATTCCTTGAATTCTTCAGCATCAACCATACTTGTGCTGTCTACTTTATCCCAAAGCAGACTCTTTAGTGAAATTCTTACCTCATCTGGAATTTCTAAATCATCATGAATTATTTTCCCATCTTCTATTTTGTAATATTTTCCAATGATGAGTTTTTGATCATAGAGATAATTTTCATAATATTTAATGTCTGATTCCCATGTATCCATCGTATTTCTGATACTATTTCCACCCATGGTACCTCCAATTGCAAGAGGGTTTTGGGCAATAATTTGTGACATTTCAATTTCTTTGTCTTTAATCAAATCATATTTTTTTACAGTTTTAATTTCACGAACATCTTCTCTGTCCTGCACAAATCCTAATTCATCAATTGCTAATTTGGAATAACAATACGGATAATGATTTGTTTCATCTATCCATAATTTCAGTTCTTGTGTTTTTGGATTATAGAATTTTAAAACAACTGCATTTTTTTTACCATCATATGTTGCAGAAACTAACATTGATGTCTCTAAATTTCTATATGGGTTTTTTTCTCTTTGATTAGTTAATTTTTCTTTATTGTTATTTTTGGTAATCTCTTCGCTGCCTGTAGTTCCAATAGTTTCATTACTCATTTTTATCAATTAATTTTTTTGCCCATGAACTAACTTTTTCTTTATCCAAGTGAATCACTTCTACACCTGCTTCTTTTAGTAATTCATAATCAGTTTCAGGATATGTATCAAGACACACAAATTTCTTAATCCCAATTGTTATTGCCATTTTTGTACATTCTAAACATGGAACAAATGTTGTGTATAGTACTGCCCCTTCAATTCCTGCTTCAATTCCTAATATTGCACAATGCATGATTGCATTAGCTTCTGCATGATTGCATAAGCATCTGTCTAATGATGCACCTGATTTTATTTTACCATCCATTCTGTCTTGGCATCTCTGACAACCGCCTTCAAAGCAGTTTTTTATGCCTGGAGGAGTGCCATTATAGCCTGTTGCTAATTGTCTGTGATTTCTAACAATGACTGCCCCGACTTGTCTTGTAACGCAATTTGAACGCAGTTTTGCAAGTTCTGCTTGAAGCATAAAATACTCGTCCCAATTTGGTCTGTCAAAAGAACTCATGTGATTTGTTTCAATAGTGGTCAATATATGGATCACGTTGGTAATTTTTTAATTGCGATCTAAAACACATCTTTGAATTCTTCAGGTATACAAAATAAGAAAATTACAATAAGCTTAAGTTTGTAATTTATAAAAAAAATCATTGAGCGATAATCCAAATTACAAAGCAGTAATGGTAATTTTAGATGATATCGAAAAACATGAATTAATTCAATTCAACAAAGAATTCTATGATGAAGAGTTTTTTGATAACTTTGTAACTCTTCAAAAAGCATTTAATTCCTCATTTGCTAAAATGGTAGGCCAGTTAGATCCTTTATCAAAAAATTATGAAAATTTATCTTTGTTTATACTTTATTCTGAATTATCATACATTGTTTCTCATTTTGATATTATGAATACATTTTTTAAAATTATACTTGATTCATCAAAAATTAAAGGTGGATTTGAACATAATCCCACCTTGAATATTTTAATAAAAAAAATTTGCAACAAAATGCAGTATCCTGAAAAACTAAAAAATTCAATTTATGGTTTGTTTTTAGGTTCTTTTCAAAACGCAGTAAATACTCAACAATATCTATTTCAAAATAATACAAATCTAGTAATTTATCCAAAAAACAAAGAACTAACTCAATACATCTCCATTGAAACTCTTTATGATTACTCATTACAAGTTATGGCAATTTTTGATGCAATGGTTGATTGGTCAAATGGAAAAAAGCAAGTAAAAAAAGAGACAAATTCTTTTGATGATTTAATTTCTGATTTTAAAAAACAAATTTCTGCTCTAGATAAAAAATTAGATACTCTTTCTTGATTAATTTTGTTTTTTAGGCTCAAAAATTGATTATTTTGTGGGATCTATTAGCTAACATATTCTCTACACGAAAATATAAAATCAATAAATTCTGATTCTTTTTTGTAATATGACTGTATTTTTAGATAAAAAATATGTCCAAAAAGATTCTATTGAAAAGAGGGATTATCAAGTAAATCTTGCAGATCAGGCAATTCGTGAAAATTGTATTGTTGTACTACCTACTGGATTGGGAAAAACTGCTATTGCATTACATGTAATTGCTGAATATCTCTCAAAGGGTACAGGAGGAGTATTGTTTGTAGCTCCAACTAGAGTTTTAGTAAATCAACATTATGAATTTCTAAAAAATAATCTCACCCTTGATGATGTTTCATTAATTACTGGTGAGGATACAATTCAAAAACGAACAAAGCTTTGGAATAACAGTGTAATTTGTGCAACTCCTGAAATCACAAAAAATGATTTTGATAGGGGAATTGTATCTCATGATCAATTCAACTTGGTAATTTTTGATGAGGTTCACCGTACTGTTGGCGATTATGCCTATTCTGGAATTGCACAACGTTTTGAAGATTCTGATGCACGAATTGTTGGAATGACTGCCACCTTGCCTAGTGAAAAACAAAAAGCAATAGAGATTCTTACTAGACTAAAAATTGCTAGTGTTGCAGAACGAACAGAAGATAGTCCTGATGTAAAACCATACACCCAAGAAACTAACACTCAATGGGTTAATGTTGAGCTCCCCGATGAACTAAAAGAAATTCAAAAATTAATCAAAACTGCCCTTGATCAACGATATGAAACACTTCGTGATAATGGAATTAAGTTAGCATCACAACAATCCCTTTCTGCATTATTAAGAATTAGGCAATTTGTTTTAAACCAAAACAGACGTTCTGCAAAACCCCTTTTCACTGCAATTAGAATTCATTATGCGCTAAACATGCTTGAAGTCCATGGAATTACTCCATTTTTGAAATTCTGTGAGCGTGCACAGGCAAAAAAAGGCATGGGAGTAAAAGATCTTTTTGAAATGGATTCTAATTTTACACAGGCTGTAATTCTTGCCAAACAAGCACAGTCTAAAGGAATAGAACATTCCAAAATCCCAAAACTAAAAGAAATTTTAGATTCTGTTCCTGGTAAAGCATTAATCTTTACTAGCTATCGTGATTCAGTTGATTTGATTTTCAATAAACTAAATGAGATGGGAATTTCTGCTGGAATCTTAATTGGTAAAGCAGGAGAAACTGGATTAAAACAAAAAAAGCAAATTGAAACTGTACAAAAGTTTAGAGATGGTATATTTCAAGTTCTTGTTGCAACTAGAGTTGGAGAGGAGGGACTAGATATTGCAGAAGTCAATCAAGTTATTTTTTATGACAATGTCCCAAGTTCAATTAGATTTATTCAAAGACGTGGAAGAACTGGCAGAAAAGACACTGGAAAACTTGTAGTCTTAATTGCAAAAAATACTATTGATGAAACATATTACTGGATTGGAAAAAGAAAAATTATTGCATCAAAAGGCATGGGTCAAAAGATGACAAAAATGTTAGAACAAAATCAAAATTCAGAGAAAACTGGTTTAGATGCATTTCTGTAAATATATTATAATTCAAAAATAACATTTTTTGGGTTTTATCTGTATAATTATTGATAATTAATCTTCTAAATCATTTTGAAGTTTTTCAAATATTGACACAAGATAAAACAAAAGAGATGGAGAAATTACTTGATAAAGAAAAACAACTCCACAAAGAAATCCGTGCTGATTTTAAAAAAATCAGTAAAAAAATTAATGACGATTTTGATAAAGTACAGAAATTAAAATCAAAGAAATAATTTCATCCTAATCGTTTGATGATGTGATGTCCAAATTCTGATTTTACAGGCTCAGATATTTCGCCAATATTTAGCTTAAATGCTGCATCTTCAAATGGTTTGACCATCATTCCTTTAGTGAAATAGCCCAAGTTTCCATCTTTTTTGCCACTTCCCTTATCAGTTGAAAATTCTTTTGCTAGTTTTCCAAATTTTTCACCATTTTTTATCTTCTCTAAAATCTCTATTGCTTGACTTTGTTTTTCAACTAGAATATGGGAGCATTTGATCTTATTTGACAATGCCATTTTTTGTTTTATTCCATCTTTATTTGTTAGGTTAATTGACTGGCAATTTTTTGTTTGTAATGATCAACGACAATATTTTTTATTACTTGTTTTAACTAATATCGTGCACTGTAGCGGTTCCTGTAAAAAATACAAGGCAAAAAGTGGCCTTGATGGTGGGAGATATGAACAAGGTCAAAAACGATGTCCTGAGTGTGAAGTTTTTGTAGAGTGGGAAGGATTGTGGTGTCCTTGCTGTGGTCGGTTATTGAGAACAAAACCTCGTGCACGAAAATTAAAACGAAAACTAGCATTAAGCAGAACTCGTTGAACTAAATGACTATTTGATCTCTTGAGAATTGTGGTGTCTTTTTTGGAACATCTGTAATTTCTAATGAATCTAAATATGCTAGATTTTTTGAAATGGATTTTTCACCTCCAAATGAAATCATTATTCTATCATTGTGTTTGATTTCATACTGAGAAATATCTGAATAGAATTTTTGGCCATTAAGAAAAAATAACAATTGTTGTTCATTATCAGAACAAAACTCTCTTGATTTTTCATAGTTTAAAATAATACAATCTTGCGTAATCTCTAAACCAAATGATGAAAATAACATCTTTAGTGGTACGCCTACTGCATGCTTGTGAATCAAGTATGGATTATGGTTCTCAAAATGAATGAATTTATTTGAAAGTTGGAATTGCTGTATTCCAAAATTTAGTTGCTCTCCATCAACTGTGACTAAAATTGCAGCATGTGCATGATCACTTCCATACTCCCCAATGTTGAATTGCCTTATCATTTGTTCTTCAGGACTAAAACCTAGTGTGTTTTCAATTAATTGTGAATCAATTTCTTGTTGATTGGCAAAATAATACGTAAAAGATCCTCCTGCAACTAACATAAAAGACAATGCAGCAATTATGATGACTTTGTTTTGAGGTTTTGGAGTTGAATCCTTTTCTACAAAATAATCTGTATTGCTTTCCTCAAAACGTCCAGGTAAACTAAAGTCTGAATCTGATTCTTTAGGAAGTACTTTATCTCTAGTCAATATCTTTAATTCTTTTTAATTCTATAAATTCTCTTTAGTTGAAAAAATTGCATTATTTTAATCCCCAACTGACTTTGTTTTTTGGAATTATTTTTAAAAATGGAGCTTCATTTTCCTTCCATGGATCTTTTTTTACCCATTCAAACTTTTTGTAAAAAATATCGTAATATTCTTGGAACTCATTTCCGTTTTCAATGATTTGTGTTTTTCCTTGAATGCAAATGGCTCTGTGATTTCCTGATTTGTAAATATCTACTACGATACCTGTATTTGGATTTTCTTTGATATTTGTAAATGTCCTTGTTTCATAATCTGTAGCAACTAAAATTACTCCATTTTTGTACACAAATGAGACTGGTTTAACATGTGGTATATCATCATGACTAGTTGCAAGTCTTGCTTCTTCAATTGAATTTAGAAATTCAATTTCTTTATCATCAAATTCTATCAACTGAAAATTCTTTCTCTTATCTCAGGAATATGTTTGTAAACTATGTCTCTGACTTTGATTTGATCTTCTGCAGTTGGCATCTCTTTTTGTGCGCTAAGAATTGCTCCACTCATTCCAAGTGCCATACCCATCACAATCCCATATACAAATTCTTTTGGGTCTTCAACTTTTAGAACTTCTTTATTCTCATTGATTTCTTCCAAATAATTTGGAATTGTGGCAATTGCCCCATTGATAGTTTGAACTATTATTGCCTCTAATTGATCTTCACTCATAGTTGATTTACTGAATAATTTCTTAATAAATCTGCACTTGAAAAATTATATTAAAAATTCGTGTCAAAGGAGAGAATGACGTCTCGACGCTCTTTTCTCTCACTTACACTAATCTACTCTTACAAAGTTTGTATTTAAGACCGTATACATTTCACAATAACCTCTAGACTATTCTTTGTGTTTTTGTGGGTGATTATTAGATGACGACCGTGATTAAATCCACCTAAGATTTTTAATTATCATAAAATACTGGTGCGTATGTTCTCGTTTTTTACCACCTCTGAGGCAAATGCGGCTTTACCTGATGTGATTAAAAAATTTGAATATTCATTATCGAAAAAAAATGAAGTCAATAAACTAGAACAGCAATTACAGGTTAGCTTATCATCTGAAAATACCTTTGAAAATTATGTTACTTTAAAACAAAATCTCAATACTGCAATTACCAAATTTTATGAATCCTTGGAGATTCTTGAAAATACTGGCGTCGTAGTCAAAAGCATAGACCAAGGATTGCTTGATTTTCCTTCAAAAAGATTTGATGAAGAAGTGTGGTTGTGCTGGAAATATGGTGAAACAGAGATTAAATTTTGGCATGAAAAAGACACTGGATTTATGGGAAGAAAGCCTATAGATGTTAGTGATGAATCACTTGTTTAGAAATTTCATTTTGATTGTTTGACAAAATTTTTGACATCAATTGTTTTGAGTGGTTTTGATCTTTCCCAAAGAAATGAACATAATGTGAATATGTTATCTACCATCTCAGTTGAATTTGTACACAATGAATAATCTGAATCAGAACTTGAATGTTAAAATGATGCTGCAGAATCCGTCTTTGGTGCATCTGTAAAAATAATTACTGATGAGGATGTTGTAGTTACTCCTGATGTTGTTAGAACCAATCCTGATGGTAGTACTGTATTTAGTCTTGCATCTTTAAGTGGGCCTGATATTTCATTTGATATTATTGCAACAGCTGAAGGATATTCTGAAGGAAAGAATAGTTTTACAGTAAATGTTGATGCGCCAGAAAACACCTTTGATTCAATTGATTTAGAATTACCTGAATGGATTATCTATATTGTAATTGGTGGCGTATTAATGGTAGCAGTTTTAGTTGTAATGTTTTTGAGAAAATCAAAAGCTACTTTGGAAGAAGACTGGGAAGAAGAAGAGATTTAGTTTCTTCTTTTCTCATCCCTGCAAACCCCGCAAAGATATGATTTTTTAAAATCTACTAATTCTTTTTCAAATTCTTGTGTTTTGGAATGATTCTCTCCAACTTTTAGGCCTCCTGGAACCTGTTTTTTGCAATTTGAGCAATGAAGATCTGTATTAATCCGAATTTCTTTTTCTCCTTTAGAAAATTTGCCTAGTTTCATGTGCCTATTTCATTTGATTTTGATATAAACACTGGTCTTAGAACAAATCTCATGAATATTATATTGAAAAATTACAATTATTTTTGATGCTTTCAGTGTGGTTTCGTGTAATTAGAGTACGATTTCTTTTAGCATCAATTATTGCTGTATCTGTAGGTCTGGCACTTAGTTGGTGGCAAAATACTTCTATTGATGTTTTTGATGCTGCATTGACATTTGCTGGGGTTATGGCACTCCATGCTAGTGTTGATCTGTTAAATGATTTTTGGGATTTCAAACGTGGAATTGATACAGAGACTCCTAAAACAAAGATGAGTGGTGGAACTGGTGTACTCCCTGAAGGATTACTCAAACCATCTTCTGTTTATCGTGCAGGAATTACATTTTTAATTATTGGGACTATAATTGGCGGATATTTTGTTGTCACTGATGGAATAATTATTGCTATGATTTTGGGATTTGCAATTTTGTCTATCTATTTTTACTCTACAAAAATTGTTGATTCTGGTTTAGGAGAATTTTTTGTTGCTGTAAAAGGATCTATGATAGTAATCGGTACTTTGTTTATTCAATCAGGTCAAATAACAATTGAATCTATTCTTGCAGGAATAGTTGTTGGTTCACTATCTTCACTTGTATTGTTCATCGCATCTTTTCCTGATCATGATGCTGACAAATCAAAGGGTCGAAAAACCCTCGTCATTGCAGTTGGAAAGAAAAAAGCAGTTAATTTATTTTGGATTTTTCCACTTGTATCGTATTGTTCTATAATTACAGGAGTTTCTATAGGGCTATTTCCTTTAACCGCTTTGATTAGTTTTCTTAGTGTCCCTATAATGATAAAATCTGGAATTGGATTAAAGAAAAATTATGACTCAGTTGATGAATTGGTTCCTTTCATGTCTTCAACTTTGATGTTTAGTAGAATTACAGGAGTTTTGTTTGTCATCAGTTTTCTTATAGGTACAATTGCAGTTTAGCATAAATTTAGTAAAAAATTAATATCAATATGATTTCAGGCCATGCCACTTCTGAAGGGACAAAGAAATTTGCTCAAAATTCAGGCATAAATCAAGTTAATTTTAACGAATTTCAAAATCTTTCATTATCTAATGTTGGAGTCGGTACTTATCTTGGAGAGCCAGATGCAAAAACTGATGAATTAGTTACTGGTGCTGTAAAACAATCTATTATTTCTGGGGTTAATGTTATTGATACTGCAATTAACTATCGTTCCCAAAAAGCAGAACGTTCAGTTGGCAAGGCAATCTCAGAATTAATTCAAGAAAATAAAATATCTCGTGATCAAATTTTTGTCAGTTCTAAAAATGGATATGTCACAAATGATGCAGATGTTCAACTGGGATTTTGGGAATATGTAAAACAAGAATATACTGATAAGGGAATTGTCAAAGAAGGTGACATTACATCTGGATATCACTGTATGACAGTACCATATCTTTCAGATCAACTAGATCGTAGTTTAAAAAATTTGAATTTAGAATGTATTGATTTAATGTATTTGCATAATGGAATTGAAGGACAAATCAAAGATATCTCAAAAGAACAATTTCTAAAAAATCTAGAATCTGTCTTTGAACTTTATGAGCAAAAACGAAAAGAAGATAAAATCAAATTTTATGGAATGGCCACTTGGGAGTGTTTTAGAGTCACAAGTGATAATCCACAATATCTCTCATTAGAGGAAATAGTAGCATTAGCAAAAAAAATAGGTGGAGATGATCATGGGTTTCGATTTGTTCAATTACCATTTAACATGTATTATGATCAGGCTTTGCTTACAAAAAATCAAACCCTTTCAAGTCAACCTGCATCTTTTTTAGAGTCTGCAACAAAACTTGGAATCGGAGTATTTACCAGTGTTCCATTTATGCAAGGAAGATTATTGCAACCCGGAACTATGCCTGAGTTTGGTGATATGCTCCCTTCATTACGTGCATTACAGTTTATTCGTTCTTCCCCTGGAGTACTATCTCCGTTAGTTGGCCAAAAATCATTAGAACATGTTTCTGAAAATTTAGAAATTCTAAAAGTTCCATCCCTTTCTGAAACTGAATTTCTAAATCTTGTAAAAGAATTAACAAAATAAAATTTCCATTCTATTTTTTGATACTTTGTGGAAAGATTAAATGAGAGATTCTTGGGGTAGGAATAAAATGTCTGATAAAATCTATGATTACGTACAAGTATGTGATTCTATTTTGAATGTAGAGTCTAAAATTCGATTTGCTGGAGTTATCAATGAACGTGGTAGATTAGTTGCCGGTGGTATGAGAGAAAACGTTGAACCCTTAGAAAGTGAAAAAGATGATGAGATGATTTTCATGGAACTTGCTTTGCGAGTAAAAATGAGAAAAGAATTTGATAAACAATTAGGTGACGTAAATTTTGCTATGGCTTCTCGTGAACGAGCACTTGCAATGAGTGTCCCTCTTGGAGAAGATATTTTGTATGTTGTTTCAGAACCTGATGCTGATTATGGTGTATTACCAAAAAAAATTCTTGAAATAATTAATGCCTAGATTTTTTCTCAATATATAAATAGAAACTAACTAAGAAAAATTTGTGCCAGTAGATCCTGTATGTGGAATTGAACTTGATGAAGATTTAGCATTACTTCATGATCACAAAGGAAAAAATTTCTATTTTTGTTGTAATGGCTGTAGAAAAATTTTCATAAAAAAACCTAGAAAATACAAGAATAATTCCTAGATTGGAAAAGCACCGCACATTCTACAAAACTTTGAATTCTCAACGTTGTGTTTGCAGTATGGGCATGTATTTTTAGACTCTTTATCGCATGGACTGCCAAATAATTTTTTATAAATTTCATAGTAATGCATTGATTCTCTACTCCTAATGATGACATCATCTTCTTTGTTTACTGTTAATTTTTTCTCAACAAATGTCTCTTCTCCTATGATTGATTCAAACAAATTTGTTAACCCTGATGTACCAGATCCCTCTTGCATTGGTGATTTCTCTCTCCATGCTATTTGTTGAGGGATATAATTCTCAAATGTTTTTCGAAGAATCCATTTCCCGTGTTTTTTATTATTTTCACTTTTAACTTTGAGTTTTGCAGGAATTTCTTTTGCAATTTTTACTACCTCTTTGTCTAAAAATGGCGACTCAATCTTAATTCCTAATGCTTCTCCAATTTTTTGTGTAGGAAAGTGCATTATTGAGCAAACTCTGTTTATCTCTTCTTGTAACTCCTTTTCTGGTTTGTTAATTAGAAAATTATACCCTGCAAATAGTTCATCTGCTCCATCTCCTGTGATAATTGATTTTTCACCATTATTTTTTGCCCATTTAATTGCCAAATACATTACTACATTGTTGCGAATTTCAATGTCGTTAAAATTTTTTAAAATTTTGATTGTCTCTTCAATTGCTTCTAAAACTATTGCTGTCTTAACATTGTAAATTGAAAGTGGTATTTTCATTTGATTTGACACCATTTGACAATATGTTAGATCAGTTGACACAAAATCTTCTGTAATTACTGCAATTGCTTTTGGATTTTTTTCTTTTAACAAATATGCAATAATTGTACTATCTAACCCTCCTGATAATGAAATTAAATTTGATGAACAGGAATTACATGAATTTTCTAAAGCACTGTAAAGATTCTTGGAAATATCATCCAATATCTTACGAACGAATTTGAAATTAAAATAGGTATGCCTAACTAAACAGAAATTTTTATGATTATTGCAAACTTTAAATTCTTTATGAGATGCTTGAGAAACAATGTTACTACCTGCTGAAATTGAATCAAAAACATTGATTCCTGCATTAAGGGCAATTCTTGCAAAAAAACTTGCAGAAGATCATAATGTTAGAGAAGATGAAATTTCAAAAATGCTTGGAGTTACACAAGCTGCAGTTAGCAATTACATTCGTGGAACACGTGGTGATCCATCTTTGATTGCAAAACTTTTGGCAGAAGAGCAAGTCTCAATAATGATCAACGAGTTATGTGAAAATCTTTCATCTGATATGGCATACACTCCCTCTAGTCTTTCAAAATTTATTGGGTTATGTAATTATATTAAATCCAGTTTGTTAATTTGTGAGATACATCATAACCTAGAGTCAAACATTGATGAACAAGTTTGCAAAGAATGTGAAAATATGCTCTTAAAGGGACCTGGAAGTATTTACTAGATTTTATTTAGAATAATTTCAACTGTTGATGTCATACTACCAATTCCAGCTGCTGCTTCTGTATCGAGAATAATTTTTTCGGTTTTTGAATTACCTTTCATCATTTTTTCAGTAATTATATTTGCCACAGCTACTGCATTTGGAATTGAATTTCCTCTGGCTTTGAGTATGACTTTTCTTTTATTTCCTAATATTGATAATACATCTAAAGCTGTTTGCATTACAGGATCATTTCCAATTTTTATGATGGCATCTTCAGACTTTTCGGTCTGCTCTT
>CAYTNP010000020.1:0-15501 GCA_964439165.1 uncultured Nitrosopumilaceae archaeon
AAGCAGTTTATCTATAATTCAAAAAATCAATTAAAAGACGATCTGCTTGGGTCTTTTTTATCAAAAGGAATTTTGTTGTGTGTTTGAGACTGGTAAAGTACAAACTTTGATATTTTATTACTATGTGCGTTTCATATGGTTCAATCATAACAACCTATCCAAACTAATTCAATTAATTCCAAAATCTAATACTCATTTTTACATGAATTGTTCTTCTCCAAACTATTATTATCATGTTGGATGAACCTGTACTAATTGAAAGTATTTCCCAAATTACTGCTTTGGTTAGTTCACTGTCGGTTACAATTGCAGCATTTGTAATTGCTAAAAGATACAAAGGATCTGTTGTTTTTGGTAAAGCATATCTTACTTTGGGTATTGCATATTTTGCAATATTTTTAGCAGAGGTAAAACGATATAGTAAATTAACATTATTGTGATATTCAAATATGAACAAAGATAAACTCATAATTATCGTTGGTCTTATTGTTGGTATTTTTGCATTTGCAGGTATGGTTGGTTTTATTGGACAAGGAAATGTGAGAGAAGTTCCATTGTATTATCCTGAAAAAGTAGAACAAACTGTAATGTTTGAGGAAGTAGATGGTCAGGTTCAACTTGTTGGCATTAAGGGAATCAAAGGAGAAGTTAATCCAACTTTGTTTACGAGAACATCTTTTACATACATTTTAACTGTAATTAATAATGGAACTACCCAGCATCGATTGTACATAGAAGGATTAAACAAAGCAACAGATTTGCTAGAACCTGGAGAACAAGATGCTATCACTATAATTCCTAATGAAGAAGGAATTTACAATTATTATGATGAAAGACAGCGATTGAATTTTCTTGGAAAATTAAAAATAGTTACAGTAGTTCCAAGTGATGAGTTTCAGGGTTTTCTAAAAGATATGATTTAAGCAATTTTTGTAGAGTTTACTGTAACTCCTTTCTTTGGAATAATTCTTCCAATTTCTTGACTTGAGATTTTGTGTTTTTTGAAGATTGATTTTATTTTTGTTGCTTGTGATTTTGGTGCAATCACACAAAATCCTACACCCATGTTAAATGTCTTGTACATCTCTTCATCTTTTACTCCTTGTTCTTGCACTAGTCCCATGATTGGTGGGATTTTTGGCAATGAATCAATTTCATATCCTATGTTTTTGAGACGTAACAATTTGGTAAAGGCTCCTCCTGTGATGTGAGCAAATCCATTGATTTTGCATTTTTTATTCATCTCAAGTACTGGGTTTGTGTATATTTCAGTTGGTTTTAGTAATGCATCACCAATTTTTCCTACTCCTTTTACTTTGTCTTTAACTGAATATTTTTTTAGTAATGCATTTCTTGCAAGTGAATATCCGTTTGAATGAATCCCTGAACTACTTGCACCAATAATTACGTCTCCTGTTTTTATTTTATTTCCTAATACTACTTCCTTTTTTTCAACCAGACCTACTACCATTCCTGCTAAATCAAATGCAAATCCTTTACCTTCAATGACGTCAGGCATTATTGCAGTCTCTCCACCTACAATTGGCATTGATGATTTTTTTGCTCCTGTAACTAGACCTTCGACAATTTTTTTAAAGATTGGCACATCATTTTTGTTTGCAGCAATATAGTCTACAAATGATATTGGTGTTGCACCAATACAAATTATATCATTAACATTCATTGCAACACAATCAATTCCTATTGTGTTGTATTTTTTCATCATATTTGCAATTACAACTTTGGTTCCAACTCCGTCTGTATGGGTTGCCAAAAGTTTTCCACCTGGAATTTCCACAATTCCTGCATAATGTCCAAATCCATGAGCAATCTTTGCTTTTTTCTGAATCTTGTGAGTTGATGAAATCAATTTTCCAATTGCTTTTTGACTTTGCTTAATTTTTGAAATATCTACACCTGCTTTTTTGTAGGTTAAAGCCATGTTTTGTTGCCCCTATATTGTGAATAAAAGAATTCGCTTTTAATTTCGATCACATGTACATTCCAGAATCTACTTCTCTATGTTCTACATATTTTTGAGATAATTCACTGAATTCTGAATTTATTCTGTCTTTTTCTTTTTGTAGATCTGATGTGTCGATATTCATTTCGTAGAATCGATTTAATGCCTCAATTAGAGTCGCTGCTGCCACTGAATCAGGCGCAATTTTGTTTGCTTTTGCTAATAATGTTAGCCCTTGAATCTCTCTTACTAGGCATTCATTTAGTATTCCTCCTGGAATTCCTGTGATGAATCCCTGTGGAATCATACTGATGTCTTTGTCTGCCATAGTTCTCACCAAATCTTCTTCAGCTGCACAATATGCTTTATCATCATGTTCTATTCCTGCTACTCCATCTAAAATTACAATTTCTTTGGAGCCTTTTTGAGCCGCCCAATCTAAGATTGATGAAACTAGAGTGTAAACTCCTTCCATCCTTAATGTAATTTCACAAATTATTGTACAAATTGTCCCTTCTTTGTTTGCATAGAATCTGAATGGATGACGTAATCTTCCTTTCATGAAAACTGTGGATGGTGGCAAATATTTTGATCTCATTACTGCAATTTCTTCCATCTCTAATTTTTCAATAATGTGATTAATTGCAACTGGTCCTACTAATCCTGCACCAACAAATCCTGCAAAAATTATTGGATTTTTTAACTCGACTTTTTTTATCTCAAATACTTCTGCTTCTGGAAATTCATTATTCACTGTATACGTCGATTTGTTCTGTCTAATTACTTTTCTGCATGAACAAATTCAACATTGTGTGTCCTTTGTCAGTTATTGTATAGATCATATTTGATCCAACTGGTTCTTTTCTGACAAAATTATAGTCTACACAAAGATGAAGATAATTTAGAAATGATTTTTTCATTCTGATCTTTGATTTTGAATACAATTCTGAAAATGTCATTGGATTTCCTCTTAGTTGGTATAGCAATTTCAATAGTGACAGTGTACTGTAATCTTTTGTTCTTGCTTTTACTGCATCTAAAACTTGTTCATCACGCTTTATGATGAAATCCTCAAATTGATCTGCCACTTCTAATGGCACGTATGTTAGTCTTGCTCGCATCATACTGTATGGTACGGTACATTACCTTATTAGTCTTTAACTTGAGTATTGTTGATCCTTCTAGCTGGTTTTTTTACACCTATTTTGTGCCTATTTTTGCTCATCAGATCATTTCTCCCAAAACATGTTGTATGAAATTAACATGAATTGTAAAATTATAGTATATCATCTCCTTTAAACAATCCTCACCTGAGAATTGATTATGGAAGTAGCGCTAAGTGCAATTCTGACTGTGGTTGGTTTGATCATGTTATGTTTTGGTGGTAATTGGTTAGTAAGCGGTGGTGTTGCAATTGCTAAAAAATTCCGTATAAGTAATCTTGTAATCGGTATGACTATTGTAGCTTATGGAACATCCACTCCTGAATTAGCTGCCAGTGTTGCAGCTGCAGGTGAACACAGTGCAATAATTTTGGGAAATATTATTGGTAGTAACATTGCAAATGTTGGAATGGTTATTGGTGTTGCAGCAATTTTGGTCCCACTTGCAGTACGAAAATCAGTACTAAAAAAAGAAATTCCAATAATGCTTGGTGTTTCTTTCTTACTTGTTTTGATTTCAATTGATGGCGAACTTTCTCAATACGATGGTCTGTTGCTATTGGGTGGCTTGGGTGTATTTGCAGTTTATACTTTCAAAGATGCAATGAAACAAAGAGAACAAAGTAAAGAAGAACCGTCGTCTGATAAAAAAAATGTCTATTTAAAATCTGCAGGATTAATCGGATTGGGTGTTGGCTTTTTGTATATTGGTGCAATACTTACAGTAGATAATGCTGTAGTTTTGGCAAAAGAATTTGGATTATCTGAGAAAATTATTGGTTTGACTGTAATTGCAATTGGAACTTCACTTCCAGAATTAATCACCTCTATTATTGCAATTAGAAAAGGCCATTCAGATATTGGTGTTGGCAATATTATTGGAAGTAACATTTACAATATTTTGATGATTATGGGAGTTGGTGCAACACTTGGTGGTGTGATGATTACATCTGATGTTTATGTTGATTATGCAATAATGATAATTTTCAGTCTCTCATTACTAATTGCATTAAAGACTGGAATAATTAACCGAGCCATGGGTGTTTGCTTGGCAATTGGTTATGTGGCATACCTTACAATCACGTTTTTCAAGTAATTTGTGCCTAATTTACGTCTAAATTGAGCTCACTGAGATATTTTCAACTTTGATAGATGGTGTAATTGATGGCAGTGATGCCCACTGAATGACATTTCTTTGGTTATTTCCAATTCCTGAAATATTTTTTAACATTGTTGGAAGATTGTGGATAATTCTAACTGATTTTCCTGGTTCTACAATTTTGCCATTTTCAATACGACGTATGCCGCTTCTTGCAGTACATGAAAAATCCCCCTTAATTGGATTTACCGCATATGTATACCATAATCTACTTACTAACAATCCATGTTTTGTATCTTTTATCATGTCTTCTTGAGAGCTAGTTCCTGATGTTATCTTCAAATTATGTGGTGCTGATATTGGAATTGGTTCTGAACTTCTCCCCATTGGAGATCCTACTCTTGAAGCATTTCCTGTTGATTGTTTTTCTTTTTTGTAACCATCAAAAAGATTTGAAAATGTATTTTTAAAAACCCCTTTTTGGATAAGATGTTTTTTCTTTGTTTTGATTCCTTCATCATCAACTGCTTTTGAACCAATGCCTTCTGGTATGTGGGGATCATCAATCAATTCTAATTGTTCAACTCCAATTTCTTTATCCAAATGATTTGAAAAACAACTTTTCTTCTCTGAGAATGTTTTAAAATTAAAATTTGCAGCAACTACAAAAGATAATAGTTCTCCTACTGAATATGGCTCAAAAATAATTGTATATTTACCTGAATCAATTTTTTGTGGATTAATTGATTCTATGCACATATTTTGTGCATCTTCTCCAATTTGGTTTGCAGAAAAATTTTCCAAAGTTCTTGTACAATTATGGCCTATTCCTGAAACTGGTAAACTCCCTGTTTCTGATTCTGCATTAATTATACCTGAAATGTAAGTTGCCTTATCTTTGAACTTTAATCCATTGGAATTGATTAATTCATAATTTTCTGAGACAATATTTAACGATCCTGTAATCGTATTTACTTTATCATTATCAGATGAATTAATCATATCTTGAGCGATATCAGTTGAAGAAGAACCTGAAATATTCTCTAATTTTTCATCAAATACCCCTTTGATTTTTTCAGATTCTACTTTGTATGGTAATCCTTTCCAAAACTCTCTTGCTTTGAGATTTTTTAAACTCAAAAAGGCACTATCTAATGATTTCTTGATATTTTTCTTATCAGTTGTTTGAAATGATGTAATTTTTTTATCATTAATTATTCTAATTCCATAATTTTCATCAAAGTTTTGTTTAATTTCTGCAATTTCAGAATCTGTGATTCGTACTGTTGTTGTATTTTTTTTAATTGTGACTATTTCACATTCATCTATATCTAATTTTTTAGAATAGTTTATTGCATCATCTGATGTTGACAATTATTTTCTTCGGGGATTTTTGTAATTAAATTTGTTAATTTTTATTAATTCTACATATGATCCAAATTGTGAATCATTTGTAATTTTGTCTAGTTTATCTTCATCATCGTTTTTACCATCAAATTTTCTTAAGATGTTATAATTTGTGTCTCTTTCTGCTGGAATCCTTTTAATTTCTTTGATCATTCTTCTAATCTCTTTTGGTCTTAGTAATTGTCCGTGTTCAGAACCTGCAGAAGTTGAAATACTTTCATTGATTAGTGTTCCACCAAAATCATTTGCTCCCCACTTTAGTAATAGTTGAGACATTTTTTGTCCTTCTTTGACCCATGACATTTGGATATTATCAATTGAGTTGTTTAACATAATTCTTGCAATGGCATGTGTAAGTAAAACATCATTCCCACTGGCACCTTCTTTGATTCCTTCGTGTAACTGTTCTTTGTACATTGGTGCTTCTGATGGGATAAAGTTTAGTGGCACAAATTCTGTAAATCCTCCTGTTTCTTTTTGAATATCTCTAAGCTTTACAATGTGTTTTACTCTGTCTTCTAATGTTTCTAGATGCCCAAACATCATCGTAGATGTTGTATTGATGCCTATTTTGTGTGCAGTTTTGATGACTTTTTCCCAGTTCTCTACAGTAATTCGTCCTGGAGAAATTTTATCTCTTAATTTTTGATCAAGAATTTCAGCTGATGTTCCTGGAAGTGTATCTACACCTGCAATTTTCATTCTTTTTAGATATTCTTCAATTGTTGTCTCAGATCTTGTTGCACCATAAAGAATCTCTTCAGGAGAAAATCCATGAATGTGAATATCTGGAATTTCTTTTTTGATTTCTCTGCAAATATTCTCATACACATCTCCTTCCATGTCTGGTGGCAACCCTGCTTGAATACAAACTTCAGTTGCCCCTACCTGATGAGCTTCTTTTGCCCTACGAACAATTTCTTCAGTTGGAAGAAAATACCCTTCCTCTTCTCTGAAATCTCTACTAAATGCACAAAATCCACATTGTTTGATGCAGACATTTGTAAAATTGATATTTCTGTTTACTACATAAGATACAACATCTCCTACACGTCTTTTTCTTAATTCATCGGCAACTAATCCAATTAGGTGAAAGTCTACATCATTTGCACTATACAGTTCAATTCCGTTTTTTACTGAAATTTCTTTTTCAGATAATGCTCTATCTAAAATGTCTGAAATAACTGGATCAGAATTTCTAAAAAGTGAATCAATGTTTACTGTCATCTCCAATATTCCTCCTTTACCAATCCCTCTTCATCTTGAATTACTGCCATCTTGTCTCTTAACTCTTTACTAACAAAAGAAAAAAACTCTGGATATATTGGAAATCTACATTTTAACTCATACCCAGCTTTTCTTGAATTCTCATCTACATTACTAATTTCTGGCCATGAAAACTCTGGATTTACAAAATCAGGTGTTAGAGGTGATATTCCTCCCCAATCATTTATCCCAACTGATAGAAAACTTTGATATGAATTTGGAGATAGATTTGGTGGAATTTGTATATTCATTTCAGGCATTATGATTCTAGATAATGCAACAACTGTCTTGAAATAGTTTTCATCAGCTGATGGTGAATCTTTCATCATTGTATCTTGTTTTGGATGAAAGTTTTGTAAAATCACTTCTTGGATGTTGCCATATTTTTGATGCAATTGTTTTATTGCAAAAATTGAATCGATTATCTCTTCTATTGTCTCTCCTATTCCAACTAGAATTCCTGTAGTCATTGGAATTTTTAATTTTCCTGAATTTTCTAAAATCTCTAATCTTGCTTTTGGTCTTTTACTTGCTGCAAGATAATGTGGCATTCCTCTCTCAGTTAGTCTCTCGCTAACATTTTCAAGCATAACTCCCATTGACACATTTGTTTTCTTTAATTCCTTCATCTCATCATAATTCATATTTCCTGCGTTTGTGTGTGGGAACAATCCTGTATCTAATGCCATTTCTGATGCATGAATTAGGTATTCTGTAGTGGATGAAAATCCATTTTCTCTAAGCCATGTTCTTGCTTCTTGATATTTTTTTTCTGGCTGTTCTCCTGTAACAAAAAGTGCTTCAACACAGTTGTATTTTTTTGCTAATTGTAACAATTCTGATATTTGCTGTTTTGACATTAAGGAGAGTTTTTCTTCTCCTGGTTCTGCCTTGTATGTGCAATATGAACAAGTATCTTTGCACAAATTTACTATGTTAAAAAATGCCTTTTTTGAAAATGTGACTGTATTTTTTTTAAATTTAGTTCTTAGATTTTCTGCTACAGAAAAAAGTTCACTAGGATCATTTTTTGCAAATTGATAAATTTCAATTACATCGTCTTGAGAAATTTTTTTATTCTCTAAAACATTGTTTAAACTCTCAGAGTTTAAGACAAGCTTGTTCAACAGAATAAATTCTTGACTAGGAGTATTTATGCTTGTACTAGTTTTAGTTTGGTCTTTCTTGAAGAATTATTGAAATGTTTGTAGTTCTTCCATCTCTTAGAATTTCTAAAATCATTTCATCTCCAACTGTCTTTGCTCTTTGAAGATGAATCAAAATATCATCAATCTTTCTTACTTCTTCTCCATCAACTGATAAAATAATATCTCCTCCTACTGGATAGTTTACTCCCTCAACTTCAATTGTTTCTTCTGAACCAATCAAACCTGCTTTGGATGCTGGACTGTCTTCAACTACTGTAACTACCAAGAATCCAACTGCATCTTTTAGTTCCATAACTTTTGCCATGTCAGGATCAATATCTCTTCCTGAAATACCAATCCATGGATGTTTGTATTCTCCATCTTCTATTAGTGTTGGAACAATTTTAGCAACTGTTTGAGATGGTATTGCAAATCCAACTCCTGTAAATTCTCCAGTAGCTGATTGAATTGCAGTATTGATTCCAACAATTCCTCCCATCATGTTAAGTAATGGCCCTCCTGAATTTCCTGGATTAATTGCAGCATCTGTTTGAATTACATCGGGAATTGAATATTGATTATCTGTTGGAAGTAGTCTACCTAATTGGCTGACAATTCCTGACGTCATAGAACCTGATAAGCCAAATGGGTTTCCTATTGCTGCTATTTGCTCTCCCACTTTGAGACTAGATGAGTCACCTAACAGTAATGGTCGTAACAATGACAAGTCTGCGTTAACTTTGATAACTGCAATGTCTGTGTATTCATCAACTCCGATAATTTCTGCATTGTAAGATCTACCATCAAGAAATGTAACTATTACTTTTTTTGCATCATCAATTACATGTGCATTTGTTATGATGTGACCTTTCTTATCAAACACAAAACCAGATCCTACTCCTCCGTTACTACTTGTACTTTCATTTCTTTGAACATTTACTCTAACAACTCCTGGTTCTGATTTTTCAAAAATTTCAATTAATGATAAATTACTTGAATGTGGGATAGTTTTTTCTTCTATTGTTTGTTCAATTATTGTAACTGATTCTGGTTTATCAAATTCGGCTGGTACAATGAAAAATACTGTAAAAATTGCTGCAACAATGACTCCTCCTATTACCCCTCCAACAATTCCGGATTGGTCCATGAGATTTTAAAACCCTATTTTGTACGTAAAAGGATTTCTATACGCTAATTGAATTTTGAGAATGGTCTTTCATAGAATATGTTCTTCCTCTCCATGAAATTGATGATGTCCCTTTTGCCTGAATTAAGCCACTCAAAAATCCTAAAATTACTACTAAACTTCCTAGCGGTGCAAATAATGCATATCTTGTTTTCAACTCTAGTCCTATTTTGACTTCAATAAATGAACCAATGTAAATTAGAATGGATGCAATTGCAGCAGAAACACACAGAATCTTTGATGAAATTGATTCTGATGGAAATACTATTGATGCTGCCAAAACTGGAAATGGAACAAACAACAAAAACAATACTGCAAAGAAAATACCTATTGCAATTTTCCCACTTTGCAAGTATAGCGGAATCATTAATCTTTTGAGGGCATTCCAAAGCGTTCCTTTGTCTCGTGCCCATACTGCATCAACTAGGTGCTCTCCTCGGACCATCTTCATTTTGTACCCTGATTCTTTGACTTTTTTACCCAATGCTCCATCTTCTACGATTTCATTTTTTACTCCTTCATGCATTCCGACTTTTTCATAAACGTCTTTTTTCATGATAAAAAAACTACCAAAGAAATAACCTGTCTTTTTTTCAGGATTGTTGACATTTAATGCAGAAAATCTTGTATGCAAAAATGTTGAAATCATTGGCAGTGTAATATTTGTCCAAAAATCAAATGTTAGCATTTTCGGAATTGTTGATAGTGCATCTAAATTAAATGAAAGAAAATGTTTTACTGAAAGTGATATGACTTTTTCTGAATGTGTAGTATCTGCATCAGTGAACAACAATAATTCTCCAGTTGATTTTCTATATCCTTCCATACATGCCCAGTTTTTACCCATCCATCCTTCTGGTTTTGGTTTGGCTGACACTGGAACAATTTTTGAATTCTTTTTAGCATACTCTGAAATAATTTTTCCAGTATTGTCTTCAGATGAATCATCAATTACTATAATTTCATAATTTTGATAGTCTTGATTAATTAACGAGTCTAAACATTTTTTGATAAAATTTTCTTCATTTCTTGCAGGAAGTATAACTGAAACTTTGGGAGTTGATTCTGATTTGTTTTCAAATCTATCTAAATACGGTGTAAGTCTGAATGAATCTATCATGCATTTAATAAGATAAATCCATGCACCACAAACTCCTAGGATAATTATAGTTGTAATGTAATTTACAATATCAAAAATTAATTCCATTAACTTTGTCTCTCAATTTCATTTTTGATACTATTCATTGCTTGCTCTGTTCCACTTTTGATGTGTTTTTTTATCATCCCAGTAAACATCCCCATCATACCTGTCAACTTGATATCCCATGTTGTTTCTAGGATTGTTTTGTCTTCATTTGGGATAATTGTGATGATTTTTTCTCCATTAAGAACTCCCTTGGTAAATTTGGCTTTGATTTGCTTTTTTGGCTCAAGTGTTACTGTCTGCAAACATTTTTGATCTCTAAATGCTATAGTTATTTCCCGATTGATGATGTTTCCTTCTTTTGAAATATTTGATACTTGTTTTGTCCCCTTCCAAAATTTTGGCTCATTATCTATATCTGAGACAACTTCCCAAACTTTGTCTGGTGTGGCATTGATTTCTGTTTTAACCTCAATTGTAGCCATTGTCTTGCCTAGTCTTACTTTGTATCAAAATATATTAGATTCCACTAGTATCTCAAGTAGACTGTGATGGGCAACATGCCTAAAATCCAGAACATTAACTCCGGTTCTAATGGCATTTGCCATTCTTCCGTCACAGTCAATTTAAATTTGAATAAAAAACCTTGCTTCATACATGGCAAAAATTGGTACCTTTGATGGTAATGGCTTTTGGAAAAATGCTTATGCACACCAACGTGGAAAATTATTAAAAAAAGTTGATGTCCCAGAAGATCAAATAATAATTCTTGTAAACAAAAAATATGTTGAATTACCTGCTGCACTAAAATATGAAATTGAAACTAGCGGTATTGATAAAAAAGAGTTACAATAATCGAAATTCATTTTAACGGGGAGACTTTGGGTTAAACATGTCTGAGATATCTTATGATGATTTTACAAAATTAGATTTTAGAGTTGCAAAAATTATTGCAACTGAACCAATTGAAGGAAAATCTCGAATTATTAAAGGAAGAATTGATCTTGGAGGCGATGATCAACGTGATGTAATAATTGGAGGTGCCCAGTATTTTCAACCTGAAGATATTGTTGGAAAAACCGTAATTGTTCTTGCAAATCTTGAACCAAAAAAAATGGCGGGAGTTGAATCAAATGCAATGTTGTTAGCTGCTGATGTTGATGACAAACCTTATTGGCTTACAGTTGATGAGGATGTTCCTTTAGGAAGTACTATAAAATAATTTGAAAATAATAGAAATTGAATTTATGACTCTAGTCATAAATCATTAAATCTTTTTCTTCTAATAACGCATGTAGGTTGTTTACAGACCTGTATACATCTGGTTCTTGTTTTGCACCAGTACAGACAAGTTTTCCTGATGAGAATAATAGAATCACTGTTTTTGGATCAAGCATTCTATGAATAAGTCCTGGAAATTGTTCTGGTTCGTACATGCTTCTTGGCAATGTTCTTGCAGCTTGCTCTAGGTGGATTTTACCTCCCAAGTTGATTGATGCAACAATATTTTGTATTGTGACTGTGGCATCCTTTTTGACTTTAATGCCTCCTTTTCGAAGTTTTTGAACTACTGTTTTTACTGCTTTTCTTGCCATATCTTCTGATTTGGAACCTGTACATACCATTTTACCTGATGTGAAAATCAATGTTGCAGTTTTTGGAGTTTTTAATCTAAAAACTAGTCCTGGAAATTGATCCGGATGATATTCAACATCTGGAAATGTTCTTGTAATTTCATTTAGGTCCATTTTTTGACCCACATCTGCTGATGCTACCACGTTTTCAACGCTTACAATTGGTTTTGTTTCTGGCATATTCAGCTTTTTTCTATTTGAACTATAATAAAAGCACTCGCCAATATCTCATGGTTTAGAATGATTTTTTCTGCTACTAGTTAGACGAATGGTTTAATTTGGATCTGGCATTTTTTGAGTCTAGTGAATTTTACAAATATTGATTTTGATCAGTTGTTTGCAATGAGTGATGATTCTAATCCTCTAATGATGATAGTATGGATTTTACCAATTATTCTTTTTGTGTTTTATGGACAACGAATTCAACTCTATGTTACATCAGGTGAAATCAAAAAAGCCATAAAGAAACTTGATGGTTTTAGAGAAGAATCTAAAACAGAACTAGTTGATTATGTTAAAAAAAATCTAAACCCTGAAAATGATTATACAAAAAAAATTGACCGCTTTTTAGATTACTTTACTATCATGCCAGTTGACATGGACCCTAATGGTATTGTTGATAAAGTACAACATACAGTTAGAGCAAGAGAAGATTACACAAGACAACACATCAAAACACTATCTCCTAAAATTAGTGATGTCGAATTAGCCAAAGTCCAAACATTACTTGAAATTGCAACTTCGTTACAAATGATTTACAAGATAATTAATCACATGTTTTTGACTGCAAAAAAACAAAACAACTATCCTTTAATTTTACCATTACAGATGATTTTGCCTTTTATCATGGAGCAAGCTGATGCTATGAAAGAAGCAATTCCTGCATTTAAAACAGGACAACCAGTAGGTGATGGAATTGGACCTATGGTTGTAGGAAAAATGATGCTAGGACATGAAAAAGAAATAATTTCATTGCAAACTGCACTTGCTAAAACTGTTTTTGAAGAACGTCATTTGTTTTTGTTAAAAGCAGAAGGGCCTGGTTCAACTGTTGGACGACCATCTGATGCTTTGACAAAAATAACATCTGAGAACAAAATTGATGCAATAATTATGATTGATGCTGCACTAAAAATGGAGGGTGAGGATTCTGCATCAGTTGCACAAGGTTTTGGTGCAGCAATTGGAGGTATTGGCACTGAACGATTCCAAATAGAAGAAGTGGCAACAAAAAACAATATTCCTGTATTTTCAATAGTTGTTAAACAGTCAGTAAAAGAAGCAATAACTTTGATGACTAAAGAAATTGCAGATAAAGCAGATGAGACACGTTCTCAAGTGTATGAGATGATTGAGGAAAATACCACTAAAGGACAATCTATAGTGATTATTGGTGTGGGCAATACTGTAGGTGTTCCACAATGATTTTCTCAAAGAAAAAAGTCACTATTGCATATACTGTTGAAAAATGTACAAAATGTCAAATGCTTAGAAAAAGAAAATTTACTGAAGGTGATGTATTATTTTCTGAGTCATCAAAATGTTCTTCTTGTGATGGTACTACTATTATTGAGAAAATATTTGGTGAAACTTTCGACGAATAATATTATAATGCTGCAGTTGTAACTGTCACCCCTGTTTCATTGGGGATGAATGTGTGTTCTGCTTGTGCTACTCTTTGCTCATTTACTTCAATTAAAACTGGATATGCTTGCACTGCTTTTTTCTTTATTAGAATATCTAACAATTCTTTAGCTTTCTTTTCTTCCCATTCTTTTGTAATCCATCTTAATGCAAATGGTAACATGTTAAAATTATTCCAAATAAAATCTAGTAATTTGTCTGCTTCCTCATTTTTTGTTTTCTTTCTAGAATTGATTGCAAAAATATTTTTTACTTGACCATTTCTTACAAATCCTCCACCTTCATTTGTTGTTACAAAAGGCTCACATGCATATGCTGAATTATCATCAAGTGAGAATCCTCCTATGGACCAGATATTTGGAATGGATCTTCCTGCATGAATTGTATATTGTTCTAATGAATGACCACTAAGATTTGCAATTGGTTTGAATCCTAATTGTTTGATTGTAGTTTCGATGGTTCTACCAATGTCACTAGCTTTTACTCCTGATTTTATCATGGCCATTGCATTTGATAATCCTTCTTCTGCTGCTTGTACCAATCCATCAAACTGAACATCATAACAAACAGTAACTGCAGTATCTGCAATGTATCCGTTAATTTGAGCACCTAGATCAATTTTTACTAAATCTGTATCTTTGATTGTAATTGGATCATTTGGTTCAGCTGTATAGTGAGCTGCAATTTCATTAATACTTGTATTAACTGGAAATGCACATTTTGCACCTCTTTTTCTTATTTCTCCTTCCACTTCTTCGCAAATCTCAAAGACTGATTTTCCAATCCAGTCTTTTTTTCTGACCATTTCTCTTACTTCAGCTGCAATTTTTCCGGCTTTGAGATAGTCTTCTGTTTGCACAAATTCGATCTTTTGTGTGCCTTTAAAATGATTATCTGTGAAGCTTAAATTGGGCGATTTTTGTGTTTAACTGGGATTGTGGTCTAGCTTGGTATGATTCTGCGTTTGGGACGCAGAGGTCGGGAATTCAAATTTCCCCAATCCCACCATTATCTTATTAACAAATAATATCGTGAATTTGTTGCCGAGCAATGAAGAAGAGTTAGAGTAATGACTTTGATATGAAGTAACCTAATATCCTGAGCTCCGGCATGTTTTTATGAAATTCTAAAATTCTTTGAATCATTGAAATTTCAACGTAGGGATATTCTCTTAATTGCAGGTTTGGTTCTATTCATGATAGGTTTAATCCCATTCATGTCTCCTGCATATGCTGCAATTATTGTAATTATCATGTATTTTGGAATCAAAGTCTACGTTGGAAAAAGGACTCAATCTATTCAGAGAGATGTTGGTGAAGGTATCTGTATGGACTGTGGCTCCTCAGTTATTGATAAAAAATGTCCTAATTGTGACTCTTCTCAGGAATGATTTCTACGTGCCCCTTAATACTGAAAAATCAGCATATTTTTTGATGATTTTAAGATATATGACTTTAACAACAAAGTCGGTCTGAAAAGTTGGACTTTTATTCAATAAATTAAACAATGAATCATGTTAATTCATGAGTTCCTTTCTTTTAACAAAAAAACAAGAACAGACGTTTGAAGAAAAGATATCAAATCGCTCAAAGAGAACTCAACAAATATTTCAAACAGTACAAAAATCATTTAATCAATTCTGTGTCGAATTTTATGACAATAGAACATCTGCTGAAATCTTTGAGGAACTAGAATCCCTAAATGATTCAGAGAAAACAGATGCAATCTGTGATATTTTACAAAATTGGATAGATTGGAACTACAAAAAAGGCATTTTAACCTCAACTCTGAAGGTATATTTCTCAAAACTCAAGACAATCTTTCACTATGAGGGGTTCAAACTACAT
>CAYTNP010000021.1:0-10495 GCA_964439165.1 uncultured Nitrosopumilaceae archaeon
AATTCCATCAACTCAAAACTTGATGATTTACATGGCAGGATTATCATTAATCAACACTCCAGGAGGTGTTGGGACTTTCATAAAATCAATTTATTTGAAAAAGCAATTCCAAGTTCCCACCAACAAATCAATTTCAGTTATTTTTATGGAGAGGTATCATGACTTACTTGCAGGCACATCCATAATTCTTGTGAGTGTTTCGATTTATTTTAGCCCAGTATCGATATATTTGATTGTAATATCATCAGCTATTCTTGTTGGAATATATGTAATGATAAGGAGTAAGAGATTTTCAGAATTTATTCATAAAAAACTTTCAAAAATTAAATTCATTTCGGAAAAACTTCCAGACAGTTTGCCAAGTGATACATTTTCTGTTCTAACTAATCCCAGAAACATGATTAAAGGTTGGCTGTTTAGTGTTTTTGGATGGGGTGTTGATTCACTGGCAGTATATGCAGTATTTCTTGCATTAAACATTGATTTAGGATATATCTTAACTTCTCAAATCTATTTTACTTCATTAGGATATGGAGTGTTGTCATTTTTACCAGGTGGCATAGGGGTTAATGAGAGCATAGCAGGTTTTCTTTTAGTCCAGCAAGGATTGGAACTTTTTGTTGCAACTTCACTTGTTATACTAACAAGACTATCCACTATGTGGTTTGTGACCATAATGGGAGTAGGTTTTACTCGTTATGCACTAAAACAGTAAAAACAGTTTTCATTAACCATGTTTCTTTCTGTTGTTTTTTACTTCATCATGCAAGTCTTTTACCAGGGAAATCAACAATTCAACTTCATGTTTTTCTAGATTCTCTATTTCGTGTATTTTTTTTATTATTAGGGATTTTGTCGAAGATTCAACGGATTCGTATTTTTTTAGTCTCGAACCTACAAGAAAAGCCCCAAATGATGAGATAATAGTACCAATTATTGAAATTCCAACAAACATCAATCCAATACCCATCATTCTTCCAATTTCAGTCACAGGAACAACATCACCATAGCCTACGGTGGTCACAGTAGCTGATACCCACCAAAACGCATCAAGAAGAGTAGTGATTTGTGCATCTTCATGTGGAGATTCAATCAGATAAATGGCAACACCGCTTCCTCCAATTACTAATGCAAATATCACTAAAACGAAGATTAAGAGTTTCAACAGAAATGTTTGAAAATTGAACTACTAAAAACTAAATCAAGATTTCCAAACCAGATAACATGACTACTTTTTTTATTGTGTAAAACACATTACAAGGAGTGGAGATAAGGTCTTTTACACAATCTATCCCTCAGATAAGGTATCTCATAAAGAAGAAACTTTGGGCACAGGTTCTGTTTGCGTTGTTTGTCGGATTATTAGTAGGTCTTGTATTAGGACCAGAAACAGGATGGGTTGAAAAAGAGACTGCTGAAACAATAACAGATTGGTTATCAATTCCTGCCAATTTATTTTTAAAAATTATTCAAATGATCATAGTTCCATTAATTTTTGCATCAATTATCAGAGGGTTGACATCATCTGGAAGTATTAAGCAGCTTCAAAAACTCGGAGGAGGGGCAGCATTATATTTTATCATAACTACTGCAATTGCACTTACAATTGGAATCATTATTGCAACAACAATAGAACCTGGAAACTTTATTGACAGTGATTTAATCAGGGAGAGTTTTGGTATTGATGAAATAGAAATAATTGAAAGTGCAGAACTTTCCATTCACGATATTCCTCAAAGCATAGTTGGTTTGGTTCCAAGTAATCCACTTTCATCATTTATGTCTGGAGAGATGTTGAGTATCATCATTTTTGCATTAATTATGGGAGTTGCTCTGATCACATTACCTGAAAAAAGCTCAAGGCCAATTCTTGACTTGCTAGAATCCATACAACACTTTACAATGAAAGTAGTTTCTTGGGCAATGCGTCTTGCACCATTTGCAGCTTTTGGTCTTATGGCAGGAATCGTATCAAAGATTGGGATTTCAGCATTGACAGGACTTGGTGCATACATGATAACAGTAGTTGCAGGACTTTTTGTAATGATGATAGTATACATTATAATCATAAAATTTCTTGCAAAAAGACCTCTGTCATCTACTCTGGCAACAATAAAGGAGCCCCAACTATTGGCATTTTCAACTTCAAGTTCTGCTGCAGCAATGCCAGTATCTATCAAAACTGCAGAAGAAAAATTAAAAGTCAAACCAAAAGTTTCTCAATTTATCATTCCATTAGGTGCTACAATCAACATGGATGGCACTGCAATGTATCAGATAATTGCAGTGTTTTTCTTAGCTCAGCTCTTTGATGTCAATCTTAGTTTTACAACGATTATTCTAATTGCATTGACTTCACTTGCAGCATCTATTGGTGCACCATCTGCACCAGGAACTGGAATTATAATTTTATCAACAATATTGATTGCAGCAGGAGTGCCTGCAGTAGGAGTAGTTCTACTATTGGGAGTCGACAGAATTCTAGATATGACTAGAACTATGGTCAATGTTACAGGAGATCTTACTGCTTGTATGTTCTTCAATAAGAGAATCAAAGATGAGCCACCTGATGAAAAATCATAAAATCATTTTTAAGTAAAATTTTAGGAACTAAAACATGTCATTAGGGAACAATTCTAATAAAAAATCAGGTAAAAATTCTACTTTTATTGTGGCAGGAATCATTGCACTAGGAGCAGGTCTTCTTTTTGCATATTTGATGTTCTATACGGCACCAACTGAAACTATGGAAATGGTAAAGATAATCGCAGTGACTGATGAAGGATGTATTGGAGAAACCATGGATGGGTTTTCAGTAAATATCGGGGATTGTAATGGAGAACCAGGTCAATATGTTAACGCTCTAGTTGATCAGAAAGTCAAAGATAGAGCAGCTGCGATGAATCCGACATCTTAATTTTTTATTTTAATTCGACAAACAATCCAGTTCCCTTTATTTGATTTTCACGTAATTATATTGATAGAAAATGTACAAACAAAAACAAGAAAGCAAACTATCGCGACGTGTACTAATGTCTGCAATGGTTGCAGGTATTGCAGTTGCTGTAGTTTTCACTATTACTCCGTGGAACTATATTCCTACTGAGGTTACTGAAGATGTAACGGTTATTTCAAACATGGAATATGGCTGTGTTGGAGAATCCCAATATGGAATGATTGTAGTTGTACCTGAATGTAGTGCACAAACAGGCGATACAGTATCTGCTACATTTAACGTTCCATCGGGAATAGTAAATGGGTATTGGGCAGAACTTGAACAAAGACAAAACCCAATGGTAGACACATGGGATAGAAACGTAGAAGGTTCAGGTTTCTCCCCATAATTTTTTTGATTTTTCTAAAAAACATAATGATGGATTTTTACAATAAAGATATTACAATATTTGAAAATTAAAAAATACAGAAAGTTGAGCATAGTGGTAATTAATTTTGATTCAACCTTTTATGATCATATTATGCTGGATGAAATCTATGCAAATTGTATGTAGAAATTGTGGAGAAACTTTTGAAAATAGGGCAAGTGACTTTTGTTCTATTGATTGTGCAATCAAAGGATCATAATTGCACATAATTTTATTTTCTTTAATACACAGAAATGTATTCTAGTTTTTCACCACAATATAGACAGAGATTCATTGGAAAAAATGCATGTTCCCCTTTCATATCTGCAAATACTTTAGAAATTTCTGTTCAAAGCCCAAAGATTAGTCAGAAAATATTGTCCTAAATTTGTATCATTCTGATATTCCTTTAGTTATTAGAACAGGACATTTTGCATGTTCAAGTACTCCATTTGCAACACTTCCCAATACAATTTTTCTAAAACCTGTTCTACCATGAGAGCCAATCACAATCAAATCAACATTGTTGTTTTCAGCCAAAGTTATTATTCCATCAGAAGGGGAGGGGTTATGAATTACTTCCATTAAAAATGGTATATTTTTGGTATTTGCTTGTTCTTCAAGTTTTTTTAGCATAAGAGTTGCAGTGTCTTTCTCCTCATCTTGGATCTCTTGCATTCTTTCAAGGGAAATTCCAGTAGAGTCAGAAATTTTAGATTGTAGCACAGTAATAACGATAAGTTTTGATGCAAACTTTTCAGCTATCTCTAATGCTTTCTCAAATGCTTTTCGAGAGTAGCCTGAACCATCAAATGGAACCAAAATCTTTTCCAACGCAAGGAGTTATTTTTTTTAGAATTTATACTATATGTAGAATCACAAGTGTGACAATGGTTTGAAGCATTTTTAGGTAAAGAGTTGGTTTACAGACCAATACTCATTTTGACAATATTGTCTCACAGGAATTGAAAGGTTAGTTCGAATATAATGTACTGAATCCAAATTCATTGTAATGGGTAATGAACATCACAAAACAAAGCTGTTCCATGAGGAAGAGTTTTTGCAGTTATACTATGGCCGTCTTCTAGTCCTTTCCCACAAACATAGCATTCTACTTTAGATACAGTACTTTTTGATTCAAGAATCTGTAAATTCTGAAACATTGACTGAGATATTCGCTGCATCATAGAGATAATATCGATCAACTAGACTATAAAGGTACCGTACTATACGGTAACCAAGTCACGCCTGAGAAATCAATAATTTCGATCCTATTATGAGACGATCAAATAGTCTTATCAATTTAAATAATAAACCTACAAAATTTTGTTCATGGGTGGACACCTTTGGAAAAACATCAGCAAAAGTAATACCCATAGATTTATCTGAAAACCAATTTCAAATTTATAATAAAATTTCTCGTAACTATTCACATTCATTTCTGTTTGAATCACTGACCGGACCAGAAGTTCTTGCTGAAACATCAGTGATGGGATTTGATCCAAAAATAATTCTAAAAGGATATGCAGACAGAGTTGAAATTATTCAAAAAGGGGAAACCCAAACCATTCAAACATCAGACCCATTTACAGAATTAAAAAAACTGATTGGAAAATCAGATGATCAAAGTTATCGGTATCTTGGAGGAGCAGTAGGAGTAGTAAATTATGATGCAATAAAACTAGTTGAAAATATATCTGATAAGAATAATTCTTCAGAGCCATTAATGGAGTTTGGAATTTATGATGATGGAATAATTTTTGATAATCTACATAAAAAATTGTTTTATTTTTATCATGATGAAAATCGATTTGATAAGATTATCATGAATGATGATATATTTGGAGAATTTCAATCAAGTGAAGTCATACCAAATATGGATAAATCAAAGTTTTCAGAAATTGTAAACAAGGCAAAAAAATACATTCATGATGGAGATATTTTTCAAGTTGTTTTATCTCGTAAATTTGCATTTGATGTTAAAGGGGACAATCTAACATTATACAAAACATTACGAAAACTAAATCCATCACCTTACATGTATCACTTAAAACAAGATACAAAAACAATCATCGGAGCATCACCTGAAATGCTAGTAAGAATAACAGGAGATAAAGTTGAAACATTCCCAATTGCTGGAACTAGAAAAATTTCAGATAATGAAGAAAAAAACAAACAACTAGCTGATGAATTAATTAATGATGAAAAAGAGTTAGCCGAGCACACTATGCTTGTGGATTTGGGCAGAAATGATATTGGCAGAGTTTGTAAATTTGGAACTGTTCATCCAGAATCCCTTATGCAGATTAAACGATTCAGTCATGTTCAACACATTGTAAGTCATGTAGTAGGCAATTTAGATACGAATAAGGATATGTTTGATGCGTTTCAAGCAGTATTTCCTGCAGGAACAGTATCAGGGGCACCAAAGGTGAGGGCCATGCAGATAATTGATGAACTAGAAACAGAGACTAGAGGCCCATATGCAGGGGCAGTAGGATATTTTTCAAATAATGGTTGTTGTGACTTTGCAATTGCAATAAGAAGTATATTCATTGAAAATGACAAAGGATTTGTACAGTCAGGTGCAGGAATAGTCTCAGACTCTATTGCAGAAAATGAATTCAAAGAAACAGAACACAAAGCAGGAGCAATGCTTCAAGCATTAAAGGAGGCAAATTGAAATTTCTAATTATTGATAATTATGATTCATTTGTGTACAACATTGCACAGTATCTAGGGGAGCTTGGTGTTGATTGTGATGTTATTAGAAATGATAAAATCACAATACCGCAAATCAAAGAAAAAAATTATGATGCAATAATAATATCACCAGGTCCTGGAACTCCAGAAGACAAAAAATACTTTGGAGTATGTTCTGAAGTGATTTTAGATATGGGAACTAGTACGCCTATTTTTGGAGTATGTTTAGGCCACCAAGGAATTATTGCAGCATTTGGGGGCAAGGTAACTAATGCAGGATGTGTAAGACATGGAAAAACAAGCCCTGTAAACCACACAGATGCAAAATTATTTTCAGATGTAAAAAACCCATTTAGAGCAACAAGATATCATAGTCTAGTTGGAGATAAAACAATAATTCCAGATGTTTTAGAGGTTACTGCAACAGCCGGTGATGATGGAGAAGTTATGGCAATCCAACACAAAGAGTATCTAATTCAAGGAGTACAATTTCATCCAGAATCGATTATGACTGAAGATGGGAAAAAAATTCTAGGTAATTTTGTAAAACAAGTTGAGGAGAGAAAATGATTTCAGATTTAATTTCAAAACTACAAGAAAAAACAGACCTAACCTATGATGAAGTAAATAACATCATGACAGACATGTTATCAGGTAAGACAACAGATATTGAAAATATAGATTTTTTATCAAAACTTGCAGTAAAGGGAGAAACTGATGACGAATTACTAGGAATGCTTGACAAAATGCAAGAGTTTTCACTCAAAGTAGATACAAAAAATTCAGGAACTGTAATTGACATGTGCGGAACTGGAGGCGATGCATTGCAGACATTCAATGTGTCAACTACTGCATCATTTGTAGTAGCAGCTGCAGGCGGAGTTGTTGCAAAACATGGAAACCGTTCTAGTTCAGGAGTGTCTGGAAGTGCAGATATTTTTGAGTATTTTGGGTATGATCTAGGCACAAAACCAGATAAAATTGCAGAAATTTTAGAAAAACACAACATCTGCTTTATGTTTGCACAAAAATTCCATCCAGCAATGAAGTACGTATCTGCTGCAAGAAAACAACTCAAAACAAGAACTGCCTTTAATTTACTTGGACCATTATCAAATCCTGCAAATGTGAAAAATCAACTAGTAGGAGTTTTCTCAATTGAATATCTTGACAGACTACCACTATTACTAAAGAAAAAAGGTGCACAAAATGTCATGACAGTTCGTTCAGATGATGGAATGGATGAGTTTTCAACTTCAGCAACTAATCGTGTATGTATACTACGAGATGATAAAGTGTTGATGAATGCAATTGATCCTGAAGTTGTAGGGTTGCACAAATCCAGTTTATCAGATATTCGAATTTCTACCAAAAAAGATGCAATAGAATCATTTGTAGGAGTACTAAACAACACTGCAAATCAAGCAATGATTGAAACTACAGCACTTAATGCTGCAGCAGGATTGATTGTTGGAAATGTTGCAGACAATTTTGAGCAAGGTGTAGAATTGGCACTAAAGACAATTAAAGACGGCAAAGCCATTTCACTATTAGAGAAATTTGTTTCAGATACGGGAGATATTACAAAACTAAAGGAGATTACTGATGGCTGAAAACATCTTACGTAAACTGGTAAACAATTCACAAATGGCAATTGATGATGGAGTGTATGATGTTGATTCAGATTTGGAAAAATCTACCAAAGATTTCAAACAAATCATAAAAACAAATGCTCATGCAACGTTACTAACTGAAATAAAATTTGCATCACCATCACTAGGCAAAATCAGAACTCAAAGTGATCCTGCAAGTATTGCAAAACAGATGATTTCAGGAGGCTCAAAAGCACTGTCTGTATTGACCCAGCCACACCTGTTTCACGGCTCACCAGAGTATTTCATGAAGGTCAGAAGTGCAGTTGACGTACCATTATTGATGAAAGACATCATGATTGATAAAATTCAGATTGATGCTGCAAAAAAAATTGGTGCAGATTACATGTTGGTAATTCAATCATTATTTGACCAGAATTTCCTAACAGAAATTGATGAGTTTATCGCATATGGACATAAACAAGGATTAGAGATTTTACTTGAAGTACATACAAAACAAGAATTCGAAAATGCTCTAAAAACAGAAGCTGACATCATTGGAATCAATAACAGGAATCTTGATACTTTGGAAATTGATCTAAAAACTACAGAAAATGTTCTTTCAGGATATGAAAAATCAAGAATAATCCTATCTGAAAGTGGAATTGAAACACCTGAAGATATTCAATATCTAAAAAAGTGTGGAGCAGATGCATTTTTGATAGGTTCAAGCATTATGAAAAGTGACAACATTGAAGAACAAGTAAAAAAATTGGTGAATGCATATTGAAATACCCTAAAGATGGAAAATTCGGAGAGTTTGGTGGAAAATACATTCCAGAGACTTTGGTTCCGGCAATCGAAGAGTTGGAAGAAAATTATCTTAAATTCAAAAACGATAAAAAATTCAAAAAAGAACTTGATTACTATCTAACAGTGTATGCTGGAAGACCCACACCACTTTACTATGCAAAGAATTTATCTGAAAAAATTGGTGGTGGTAAAATCTATCTTAAACGAGAAGATTTGTTACATGGCGGAGCTCACAAAATTAACAATACACTAGGCCAAGCACTTTTAGCAAAAAAGATGAACAAGAAAAGAATTATCGCAGAAACAGGTGCAGGGCAACACGGAGTTGCAACTGCAATGGCATGTGCTGCTTTGGGATTAAAAGCAGAGGTATACATGGGCTACAAAGATACCATTCGTCAAAAACTCAACGTATTTCGAATGAATTTACTTGGCTCAAAAGTTCATCCAGTAAAATCAGGCTCAAAAACACTCAAAGATGCAATTAATGAGGCAATCAGAGATTGGATTACCAATGTAGAAAATACATACTATCTATTGGGTTCAGCAGTAGGTCCTCATCCATACCCTGTAATGGTTAGAGATTTTCAAAGTGTTATTGGAAATGAAATAAAATCTCAAATGAAGAAAATTAACAACAAAACACCAGATAGTGTAATTGCATGTGTTGGCGGAGGATCAAATGCAATCGGAACATTTTATCCTCTAGCTGATACAAATTCTGAAATTATTGGTGTAGAGGCTGCAGGTCACGGATTAAAATCATCAAAGCATTCAGCAACATTATCAGTTGGTTCTAAAGGAGTAATTCATGGAATGATGACATATCTTTTACAAGATAAAGAAGGACAAGTTACAGAAACTCACAGTATTTCAGCTGGACTAGATTATCCTGGTGTAGGTCCTGAGCATTCATACTATAAAGACACAAAACGAGTAAAGTATCACTCAGCTACTGATAAAGAAGTCATTGATGCATTTTTGTTATTAACTAGAACTGAAGGAATTATTCCAGCATTAGAATCAGCTCATGCAATTGCAGAAGCAGTAAAGGTTGCAAGAAAATCAAAGACATCTGAATCAATTGTAGTTACACTATCAGGAAGAGGAGACAAAGACGTAGAAGAAGTACAAAATTATTTGAATAAACATGACAAGAATTAAAGAAAAATTTTCAGCACTTGAAGCACAAAATGAAAAAGCACTAATTACATATATCATGGCAGGATTCCCAAATGAAAAAGCAACCATCTCAACAGTGAGAGGGCTAGTCAAAGGAGGGGCCGACATTATTGAATTAGGTTTCCCATTTTCAGACCCACTAGCTGATGGACCAGTGATTCAAAATGCAAGTACCATCTCACTACAAAAGGGAACTAAAATTGCAAAGTTCTTCTCACTAGTCAAAAAAATCAGAAAAGAGACAGACATTCCCATAGTTTTGATGACATACACCAATATCCTATACCACAAAGGCTATGACAAATTCATCTCTGAGGCTAAAAAAGCAGGAATCGATGGATTTATCCTGCCTGATATGTCAGTTGAAGAATCAAAAGAATATCTAAAATCTGCAAAAAACAAAGCAGATACAATTTTTCTCATATCTCCAAATACAAGTAAGAAGAGAATTGAGAAAATTTCTAAAGCAACATCAGGGTTTTTGTATCTTGTAGCAGTTTATGGAACAACAGGAGTAAAAACTGGAATAAAATCATACACAATTGATGCAATAAAAAATGTCAAAAAACAAACCAAAGGAAAAATTCCAGTTGGGGTAGGATTTGGAGTATCAACTCCAGATGATGTAAAAAAATACATCAAAGCAGGGGCAGATGCTGTAATTGTTGGTAGTGCATATCTAAAACTGATTGAAAAAACACCTCAAGGAAAACTAGAATCAAAGATTACATCATTTACAAAATCACTCAAAAAACAAACAAAAACCGTCTAAGAGTGGCGGTCTTATCAGACTGTATTGAGGGGAAACTCTCGCAGTACCCGACCACCAAACTAGAGGTCCTC
>CAYTNP010000021.1:10595-15489 GCA_964439165.1 uncultured Nitrosopumilaceae archaeon
TACTCAATATACCCATTGCCAAAAATCCAAATTCAGGAATCACATATGCACCCATAATTTTGATTTCTTTTGAATGAGGTTCTATTGGGATGACTAATTTGGTTCCAGTAGAAATTACTTCAGAATCAAAATCAGCCATATCACCATCAACCCATACAGTGTTTGGGTTTTCAATTAATTCAGAAGGTAAGACAAATGTGATTTGTTCATTTTCAGTATCACCTGAAATTGTAAATGTCAATGTTTTCTCATCAGGATTTACATGAACTACATTTTGCAAAGTGGTATCTAAGATGTATTTTACCTCAAAACCTAGTCCATCATCAGAGTAGCCTGAGGCAATTTTATCAATGGTTTGGACACTTCCAAGATTTTTTGTAACATGGATAACTCCATTCATCCAAGGATGAAGGATACAATAATAGTGAAAATCCCCTATATCATTAAATTGGTTAAAGTAAGATTTGCCTTTCGTAAAAACACCACTATCAAAAACGCCATCTTCTTCAAAATCTCCAGTTTCAATACCAGATGCAGAAACAGATGTGATTGTGTGAAGGGCATCATCTCCATTATGCCAAGTAATTGAGTCTCCAGGATAAACAGTAATTTCACCTGAAGTATTGCCTATAGAATTATCAGTCCTATCCCCAGAAGATAATATCCAAAATTTGTCTGCATTCTGATAGGATGCACCAGTAGGGATTTTAACTTCAAATGAGATTTCAGCAAAGACAGTACTAGTAGATCCGGTTAAAACAAGCAACAAAGGTAAAATCAAAAGTAATTTCATAAAACAAATACGTTCAAACTGCTATTTCAACTGTTCTCAAATATCAAAACATACAAAAACTAGATGTTCGTTTCATTAATGTGCAGACGAAGTTTATTTTTGTCACAGGCGGTGTGATGTCTGGCCTTGGAAAAGGTGTAACAACTTCCTCGATTGCAAAATTATTACAATTAGCTAATCAAAAAGTATCATGTATCAAAATAGATCCATATCTGAATTATGATGCAGGAACAATGAATCCTGTTGCTCATGGTGAAGTCTTTGTCACAGATGATGGAGGTGAATGTGACATGGATATTGGAAATTATGAGAGATTTCTAAATCAAGACATTCCAAAAAGTCACAACATTACAACTGCCCAAGTATATTCATCAGTTATTGAATCAGAGAGAAAAGGAGAGTACTTGGGGGCATGTGTTCAGATAATTCCACATGTTACAGACGAGATAAAAAATAGAATCAGAAAAATTGCAGAAGATGAAAAATTAGATTTCTTAATTGTAGAGTGTGGGGGAACAGTTGGAGATATTGAATCACTTCCATTTTTAGAAGCATTAAGACAAATGAAAGTTGAAGAAGGTCCACAAGGAGTCATCTTTGTTCATGTAACATTAGCACCATCTTTAGACGTAGTAGGAGAACAAAAGACAAAACCTACACAGCATAGTGCCCAAGAATTAAGAAGAATTGGTATCCAACCAGACTTTTTGGCAGTAAGATGTACTTTGCCATTAGAAGAAAAAACAAAAAAGAAGATTGCAATGTTTACAAATGTTACAGCAAGTGATGTATTGTCTTGTCATGATGCAAAATCAATTTTTGAAGTACCTCAGATGCTATATGATCAAGGAATAATGGACTCAATATTTACTAAATTTGGTAAAGTTGGAATGGTCAATGCATCAGCTAATTGGGATAAATGGAATTCAATTGCACAAAACATGGTAAACCATGAAGATAATAAAATCAAGATTGCAATGGTTGGAAAATATGTCACATTAACTGACAGTTATGTAAGTGTCAATCATGCATTAAAGCATGCAGGAGCCCAGATTGGAAAATCAGTAGATATTGATTGGATTGATTCTGAATCAATAACAGATTACTCCATTTTATCAAAGTATAATGGAATTCTAGTTCCAGGAGGATTTGGTACACGTGGTTCTGAAGGAATAATTCAAACTGCAGATTATGCTAGAGAAAACAACATACCATATCTTGGAATATGTTTTGGATTTCAACTAGCTGCTATTGCATTTGGTAGAAATGTTATGAAATTAGAAGATGGGAATTCAACTGAAATTAAACCAGATACAAAAAATCCAATTGTAGATTTGCTTCCAGAGCAAAAAGATATCTCAGATATGGGAGGATCATTGAGGTTGGGTGCAAATCAAGTATTAATCAAAGATAACACAAATGCACAAAAGATCTACAACTCACAGACAATTAGCAAAAGACACAGACACAGATATGAAATTAACAAACAATACATTCCAGAATTTGAAAAAAATGGATTGATATTTTCAGCAGATAGTGATAATGGAAAAAGAATGGAGATGTTAGAGATTCCATCTCACAAATTCTATCTGGGAGTACAGTTTCATCCAGAGTTTAACAGCAGACCAGGATTTCCTGAAGAATCATTTTCAGCATTTATCAAAGCAGCATCAGAATAATTCTACGCATGATATCATTCCCACTAATGGGATTTTCTTATTTGAGTTATATGTCAAAATGCCATTTTGATAACAAGAAATTGGCAAAATGTGCAGAATGTTCAGCCGAATACAAAGTAGGAGTTAATGCATTTTGTTCAGATGCATGTTTTTAAAAAAGTATTCAAAAACGAGTTAATGAAGCCACTACAAATGATCCATCACACACATCAAAAATTTCAAATCCTCAATAAGTAAAAATTTATTCTATTTTTGATATTTCGTAAATTTTCTGTCTAGCATCTCTAATTGATACTTTCTTTTTGACATAACCTTTCTTTAGCAAATGACTCAATGCCAATCTAACAGTTCTATCAGGAAGTAATGTTTTGTTTGCCAAATCTTTTTGTGTCAAAGAACCCTCATACTCTAAAGTTTTTAATAATAATTTTGAGCTAGGAGGCATGCTAAGTAAATCTTCAGCCAAATGAACTTTTTTTGCTAATGCAGAGATTGCAGTAGAGTCTTTTTTGAGACGAATAATTTTTGCAGGAGGAAAAAATTGAGTACATTCTACTGTTTTGTTTACTTTGTATCTATCTAATCCATCTAGTACTACTTCACAATGTAGTCTTGCAGAAATATCATCAATCTCAATTGAACTATCATTTGAAACAATAATTGGTCTTCTTGTTACATCGAGAGAGTTTACAGAAATAATTTCAAAGACTGCTGAGTCTTGAAACAGTACAGGACCACCAGCAGACATGGAATAAGCTGAAGAGCCAATAGGAGTTGATACAATAATTCCATCACTGTTATCGTGCCATACTTCTTCACCATTAACTCTCAAAGTGTGCTCCATGAGCATTGCACTTCTTGATGAAAAAACTGCCACATCATTTAGTACAGGATATACATTTTTTCCATCTATTTTTACACCAAGTCTTGGAACTTCTTCAACAGTATACTTTTGTTTTTTTAATACATTGACATAGCTTGAGAATTCTTTAATGTCAATTTGAGCCAAAAAACCGCTTGCCTCACCCTCACTTATTCCTAAAATAGGTAAAGTTGAATCAAAAGTTCTATGAAAATAGTTTCTTACCCCCTTATCGCCACCCAATACAATTACACAATCTGCTTGTTTGTTTTTGGATTTTGAAATAGGAAATGATTTGATATCTGAATTATCTAAGATTTTTTTTATTGATTTTGCAGCAGTTTCAGCACCTGCAGAACCGTAAATTCCTATTTGCACAGAAGAGAAAGATATTCAGTAGAATAAAAGAATAATTGTTTGAATTACTATAAATCTCTGAATTTTACTAAATTGTAAAAATATGAAGCATTATTTTGAATTGTACCTTTTTTAGGAATTTTTTGCAAACCAATATTTTTTGAATCAAGTGCAGCTTGTGCTGCACCTCCTGCAAAACACAATGCCCACAAAAAGTCCTTTTCTTTGAGCATAGTACAACAAAATGCAGAGCAAAAAATATCACCAATTCCAGTTGTATCATGAATTTGCTTATTTGGTAAAGTAATAGAATAGACTTTATCTTTGACCAATAAGGATACTTCAGTTTTGTTTGTTAACAAAACATGTTCTACTCCTTTTTTCTGGAGAGCAAGCATCATTTCATCATGAGTCCCATTTACAATACATTGCGCTTCTTCAGGGTTAACCTTTATTGCATTAACTCCAGTCAAATCGATATCATTTTTTTCTAAAAATACATTGTTTTGAGGATCTTTTTGTCTCATAAACCCTTGAGGATCAACAAAAAGAAAATTTGAATCTTTTTTGATTTGGTCTAAAACATCATTTCTAATTTCATGAAAAATTGGGCTAACAAGATGACCATCAGCATCAGCGTTTGAATAATCTATAGAATCACATTGGTTTTCAAGTTTTAATGTCCTGTCTGAACCCGTAATAGATATTGCAAATTTTGTAGTGTTTTTCTGGGATTCTGAATTTATACAATTAATTTTATGTTCATCAAAGTACTGCTTTGGAAAATCAGGGCCAAATTTGGTAAAGACATCAACATCAAATTTGAATTGCCTAGCAGTAATCCCACAATAACAAGCAGAGCCACCAATTTGTTCATGGCTTTTTCCATCTATAGTAATGGTATCAACGGCACAATGGCCAAATACTGCTAATTTCATTTCTATTGATTTGAGGCATTACGGATTTAGTTTTTTGCATCAAGTATTGCATCGTAGCATTCTTTGCATAGAGATTCACCTTTTGATAAAAAGAGGTCTACCCCAGATTTGAAACAATGACGACATAAGCCACGCATTACAATTAACGTTTAGACGATCTAGAATTAAAAGATAAAGCAATTTTTGCTACTATTTAGGCACAAATTTTGCTTTTTTTATTAATTATCCGCAAGAATATAAGTAGGCAAATCAGTTTACGTACATG
>CAYTNP010000022.1:0-5643 GCA_964439165.1 uncultured Nitrosopumilaceae archaeon
GGTGCTTCTGCTGCCTCAGCTGGTGCTTCTGATTTTTCTTTTTCTAACATTTCTGGAATTTTAGATTCAGGAGCAAAATGGACATTGGCTTCTTCTTCAACTGTTACTGTATATGATGGAATGTCTACTTTTCTTTCACCAATCATAATGTGACCATGAATTACTGCTTGTCTTGCTTGGTATGGTGTTTTGAATCCAAGCTTCTTTGTGACAATAGTTTGTAATCTTCTTGATAACAAATCAGTTGCATTTAGGTTAAGAACATCATCTAATGTTGCATCACTACTAACTAATCCAATTCTTGCAAGAGAATTCATCAAGATTGGTTCTTTTTCATCTCTAATTTCTTGTCTTAAGGAAAGCAAAGATCTTGCTTGTTGTCTAACACGTGATAATTCTGTATGTGCTTTCCATAATTCTCTTTTAGTTCTTAATCCAAATGTACCGAGAGTTTTCAACTCATCCATTTTTAATTCATAATTAAGAGGTCTCTTTGGTTTTCTCCAAACTCTACGTGGATATTTAGGATCTCCCATTCAAAACACCTATTCTTTTTTCTCCGTTGGAGCTTCTTTCTTTTCTTCTGCTGGAGCTGCGGCTGGAGCATCACCTGCGGCTGCTGCTGGAGCTGCGGCTGCTGCTGGAGCTCCTGGATCTCCTTTCTTAACTGGAGCTGCTAATCCACCTTTTGCTACACCGACTGCACCACCTTTTCTACCAGATGTTCTTGTTCTTTGTCCTCTAACTTTTAGACCACTTAGATGACGATAACCTCTCCAACTGGCGGTGATTCTTTCTCTTTCAATATCATTTCTTAATGTAAATGGAATATCTGATGTCAACAAATGTAAATCTGCACCAGTTTCAATATCTTTTCTTCTGTTAAGGAACCATGTTGGAAATTTACCTCCAATTGGATCTGTGATTAATTTTTCAATATCTTGTACATTAGCATCATTAAGATTTCCGATGTTGGAATTTGTATCAATTTTTAGTGTATCTAAAATTGATGTGGCAAAATTATATCCAATACCCTTTATCTGAGTCAAACCTACTATGATCTTCTTCTCACCTGGGATATCGTTTCCCACAATTCTAACAATGTGTCTATATTCCTGAGTACTCAAGTATTCAAAAATTCTAAGAAACCCCGATAAAAACCATGCTAGGCGTCAAAATAGAGATTTTTCTAAAAATTATCTAAAGTCTTCATCTTCAGTCCAATCATTCCCATGAACATTCCATTGATTGCATTTGCAGCATTTTTTGACTCCTCTTTGGGCATCAATATCTATACAAAAACAGTGTTCTCCCTTTCCTGATGGATCTTGACTGCAAAGTTTTTGCATGCTATGAGATGGGTTTTTTCCTAATTATACCCTAGTGAATACCTCAAAAAGTTTTAAATCTTATTTTAAAAAAATCAAAAAAATGAGCGAATCATTTGATCGTGAAAAAGTCGTAGATTGTATGTTTGATCCAATAACCTCTTCGATTCTGTCTGAATTAGAGGATGGCCCAAAACAATGCTCATTTTTAGCAAAGCAATTCTCAATCCCTGAATCTGAGGTTCTTGAGAGATTATCCTATTTGATAAAATTTGATTTTGTCCAAATTTCTTCTGAAAATGGTCAATGTCTTGTTTCTGCAAATTTTGAAAAACTTTCTACTATAGTTGAAGATGGAGAAAATTTCGATGAAACTATTAGCGGTTTGGAAAAAATGGATAGTTATCTAAATTGATTTTTTTCGATTTTTAACAATTATCATTCCAGAAACTAATAACCCAATCATTCCACCTAATAGAATGTACATTGAAAGATATCTGAGAACCATTTGATTAGAATCTGGGAGTGGTCCTAAAGATCCTACTACTAACCTTTCTTCATTATCTGTACTTTTGATAATTAGTTTGTATGTCCCAGTTTCAAATATCTCAAAGTCTTCTTCTATGGTTTCACTATCCATTTCATAAGAAATTATTTCAATTTCAAAAGGATCCAACACTTTAACATAAAATGTATTTTCTTTGAAATTCATTATTTGAACATTAAAAATCCCTTTTTCTGTTTCTTCACTATCAAAATCACTTGAAATTGTCAGTGTTTTTTCTAAATTGATTTCATCTCTGTCTTGAATAATATCTTCTAAGATAATTTGCTCTCCTGCTACTGATAGGACTAATCCAATTGCAATCATTGCCCCTGAAATTACTATCATTATTTTGGATTTGTCCATAATGTAGCGATTATTTTCTTTAGTTTAAACCTAATTTTTCTAAAAAATCTCTAATTTAGCCCTGTATAACAAAATTAGACTGGGCTAAAAAAGTTAGCTTAGGGTAAATTTAAATAAAGAATTTTTATTTTCTGACTTGTCTTGAGATTGACTCGTTCAAGTATGATGATTTTACTTTTGACTGTAATAGTCGGATTATCTACTATTGCAATTTTCCCTATAATGTCTGAAGCTCAATCAGAACAGAAAACTTTTGTTACTCATTCAGGTGCTGTTGTTAGAACCTCTGGCGAAGTAATTGATCCTCTTTACACTGTTTCAACAGTAGAATTTGATCCTGATGAATTTTTACGAAATTTTGAATATGGTAGAATTTCAATTTCTGAAACTGGTCAAACAATTCGAGAATACACTATCATTGCAGAGGATGACAAAATACAAGAAATTTCTCCAGGTGTTTTTTATAATGTTTGGACTTTTAATGGAACAGTACCGGGACCCACAATTAGAGCAACAGAGGGTGATCTTCTTAGAATTAATTTCATCAATAATGGTTCAAAAGAACATACTATGCATTTTCATGGAATTCATCCAGCTGGAATGGATGGTGTCTTTGAACCAGTTGGGGGAAACGGAGGCCAATTTGTTTATGAGTTTGAAGCTGGTCCTGTAGGTGTTCACCCTTATCATTGTCATGTAATGCCACTTGAGGAACATATTGTACATGGATTGTATGGTGTCTTTATTGTAGATCCAAAAGAAGGACGTGCACCAGCTGATGAAATGGTAATGGTTCTAAATGGTCTTGATACTGATTTTGACACTGAAAATAATTTCTATGCTGCAAATACTATTCCATTTTACTATCAACACCATCCAATTCAAATCAATGCACATGAATTGATTCGAGTATATGTTGTCAATATGGTAGAATTTGATCCTATTAACAATCTCCACTTGCACGGAAATTTGTACAAATACTATCCCACAGGAACTGACTTGGTTCCCTCATTTTACACAGATATGATTACTTTATCCCAAACTGAGCGTGGAATTATGGAATTTGAGTATGAATATCCAGGAAAATATCTGTTTCATGCTCATAAGGTAGAATTTTCAGAAAAAGGCTGGGTTGGAATTTTTCTTGTAAAAGACAATCCTTCTAATCAGGAAGTAGCTTATGGAACTTGATAACAATTCATCTAAAGGAAAAGTAATTGCAAGCGGAGTAATCCCTTTTGTTTTTGTCATTATTATGATGGCTTACATTTTTGGTCCAGGAGCTGATTTACTTGATTTGGGAATTCCACTTCCTGAAATAACTATTGAAAAAGTAGATTTTGTTGATTCTGAAATTCAAGCAACTGTTAGGAATACTGGTCCAATTCCAGTTGAAGTAGTAATGGCTGATGTTAATGATAGAATTCATCCTGCAGCTGTAGAACCTGATGGATTTTTAGAAAGATATGAGACAACTCTTGTTAGAATTCCATTTGAATGGAATGAGGCAGAACCATACATTATTGGAATCACAATTGATGATGGAACAAGATTTGAAAAAGAGATTGAAGCTGCTGCTCCTGCATTACAACCAACTTTAGATCTTGCAGTATTTTTTGCAATTATTGGAACTTATGTTGGAATTATTCCTGTACTGATTGGACTCCTTTGGTTGCCTTTTATCAAAAAAATTAGCAAGTCAAAATATCATTTCTTTTTGGCTTTAACTGCTGGATTGCTACTTTTCTTAGCATTTGATTCTATAGAAGAAGCAATTGAAGTTTCTAATGAAAATTTGGCTGCAAGTTTTAATGGTGCTCTTCTTGTTGCCACTGTTGTTGTTTTGTCTTTTCTTGGATTGTATTATTCTGGTGAAAAATTGGTTCAAAGGGCAAATAAATCAAAACTTGCAAAACCTGTAGCAATTGCCTTGATGATTTCAATAGGAATAGGATTACACAATTTTGGTGAAGGGTTAGCTATTGGTGCTGCAGTTGGTATGGGCTCTATTGCATTTAGTACATTTCTAATTGTTGGATTTGCACTTCATAATACCACTGAAGGAATTGCTATTGCAGCCCCTATGTCTAGAGGAAAATTGATGATTGGAAAACTTGTTGCTATGGGAATGATAGCAGGGGCACCAGCAATTTTTGGTGCTTGGATGGGAGGATTTGTCTATTCTCCTTTCACATCTGTGATATTTCTTGCAATTGGAGCCGGAGCAATTTTCCAAGTAATTCTGGTATTGATGAAATGGTTAAGAGAAGAAGGTGACAAGAATCTCTCTAGTGCATCAGTGGCATCTGGATTTGCAGTAGGAATGCTTGTAATGTATTTGACAAGTATTCTAGTTTAGTTTGGTTCTGGATGAATTGTAATAACTGAATTTTTGATTTCTGCTCTTATGACATGTTCTATTTCTGATGTCAAATCATGAACTTTTTCAATTGATAATTCTTTTTCAAATGAACAATCAATGTCTATTTTGAGTATATTTTCAAAATTCAACGAAATAATGCGTCCAATTTTTTTAATTTCTGTATATTTCTCTAAAATGATTTTAATTTTTTCTTCAGTAACCTTATCTTCTAAATTAAAATTTTCAGGTATTTTTACAAATGGTTCTAAATGTATTGTAGCATGCTCAATTTCAGGAATACTCTCTTGAATTTTCTGCTCTACTAGTTCTGAAATTTTATGGGCAGAAAGTAGGTTGATTTCCCTATCTACCATTACGTGCAAATTTGAATATGTTTTACCTTTAGTTTTGTGGGTACTTACATTATGAACTCCTTTAACCCCCTCCACATTTTTCACAAGATCTAAAATTTTTGCATCTAATGGAACATTCTTCCAATTTGGCTCAAAATGAATTGTTACTGATGCATTTGAAATTTCATTTTTGATATTTTTTTCAACATCACTACTAATTTTATGTGCTCTATCAAAACTTGAATCTCCTCTTAATGAAATAGTTACATCTGCAAAAATAGTATCGCCTGATCTTCTCATAAGAATTGGATCTGCATCAATTACCCCTTGTGTTGCAGTAGAAATTTCTCTGACCTTTTTGACTAGTTCTGGTGATATGATATCTGTCAAATCAAGAGCAGTTCTATAGATTAATTTTATACTTAGAACTGCCAATAACACTCCTAATACTAGTGCTGCAACAAAATCGCCATAATACATTCCATATGATGCTAGTGCAATTCCTACAATTGCAACAAGAGTTGAACCAAGATCCATAAATGCATGATAAAAATCTGCTTTGAGAGTTGCTCCGCCTATTTTTTTAATTGAACGTCTAAGTAAAATCAATCTGAAAATGTCAATACCGATTGTGTAAAAACCTGCAATTATTGCAAATAACCCTGGCAAAATATTTGGAGGTGGACTTTG
>CAYTNP010000022.1:5743-15095 GCA_964439165.1 uncultured Nitrosopumilaceae archaeon
TGCAAAATGGTGGGCTGATGATCAAATTCCTGAAAGTGAGTTCGTAAAATTGATCCAATACTTGGTCAAAAAAGGCATCATTAGAATATGATCAGGTCAATTTTTCTTTCATTGAAAACATAAATACTCACAACCCTGAATCAAAATGAAAATGAGGCTAATGGGATTCTTAGCATTTGCATTATTATCTATCTCAATTCTATCATATGGTGTTAATGGTTCTGTATTTGCACAAACAGATGGTTTACCATTATCTGTAACTACTGAACTTCCATCTTATGGAAATGGTGATATCGTAAAAATCTCTGGTACCATTAAAGATTTAGCAGAATATGCTCAATCTGTCACAATTGTAATTGTTAGTCCTGATGGAAATATTGTTTCTATTGCACAAGTAAATCCTAGTTCTGATGGAACTTATTCCACTACTCTAAAAGCTGGTGGTACTATGACTGTTAGTGGCGAATATGAACTCCGTGCTCAATATGGTGCACAAAAAATTACTAATACTTTTGTTTATACTGGTGGTGAATCTCCAACACCTTCTCCAACCCCAGAACCTGAGCCAGAACCAGAACCAACATGTGGAGCAGGAACAGAATTAGTTAATGGAATTTGTCAAGTTGTAAAAGATGATACTTCTGATGATAATGGTGGTGGTTGTCTTATTGCAACTGCAGCATATGGAACAGAACTAGCACCACAAGTTCAATTCTTAAGAGAAATTAGAGATAATACTGTTATGAGTACTGCATCTGGTGCATCATTTATGACAGGATTTAACCAATTGTACTATTCATTCTCACCAACAATTGCTGACATGGAACGAGAAAACCCAATGTTCCAACAAACTGTTAGAGCATTTATCACTCCAATGATTTCAACTCTATCAATTATGACACTAGCAGACAGTGGTTCAGAAACTGAAGTTTTAGGATTAGGTATTTCTGTGATTATGCTTAACTTGGGAATGTATATTGCAGCACCGGCATTAATTGGATTCAAAGTCCACAAACATTTCAAATCCAGAAAATAACTTCTTAATTTTCTTTAAGTACTTATACTGAAACAGATTATCCTATTTCATGCATATTGAATATGAGGAATTTGATTCAATTGAAGATTTCTTTATGTATATGGCATCAGCTGCACCTCCTATGAAAAATACGATGCCTATCAATTCTTACAAAGGTCATGTAATGTCATTTATTCCACTTAGTCCATCGACTGGGGAAACTTACCTAATGCTTTATGCAAAAGGTACTTTGGAATCAGGAATTTATGAATTTGATGTGGCAACAAAAGCCTACAAAAAAGTTGAAGGAATAGAAAGAGCAGACAAAGTTTACTTTGTTTCATTGACTCCAAAACGAAACACAATAGCTGATGTGGCTATTGAAAAATTATAATTTTTTAGTTTGAATTTTTGGTGAAGTTACAGATCTACTTCTTGCATATTTTCCAATAATCTCATCTGGTGTTCTTCCATTAAAGAGGTCTTTACACAATCCTGTAAGATATCTCATGATTGCCCAAGTTCCTGCTTTGAGAATTCCATACATGAATACTTTCATTGGTGGACCGTATGTTTTGTTTCTAAGAATAATTGGAATGATATCATTGATTACTCGCATATTATTTTCCCAGCATTTCCAAAACAATGTAAATTGTGCTTCATTCAAATTTCCAAAGTGCATTGAATTCTTTTCACTGAAATCTTGGTATAGTAATGGTGCAACCAGTCCTCTAAAGTCCATTTCTTTAAAGTCACTCATCATATCAATTGTATATTGAATGTCATCTGGTGTTTCATCAGGCCAACCAATAATGATAGTTGCTGCTGGGAACCAGTGATTCTCATTTAGAATTTTTGCACCCTCTCTTACAACACTGCCCCATTCTTCAGGTGAAAATGGTTTTGTTTTTACTCCAAGATGTTTTTTTACCATGGCAGGAGCTACTGTCTCAATTCCTAAATTAGTTGCAAGCCATCTACCTGTTTCATCTTGTCTGTTGATGTGAGAAATTTGTTGCATTAGTTTTGGATCTGCTGCAACTGCTGAAAATGTCATATGTGTTGTTCCAATAAAGTTTGCACCTAGCCCTTTGAGTCCTTTCCACAAATCTACAATTGCATCTCTGTTTGGAACAAAGTCTCTATTATCACATCCATAAAGTAACATTTCATCTGAATGTAACCAAATAGAGTCAAATCCATAATCTAGATTTGTTTTTGCTTCATATTGTAATCTATCTAGTGGGAGGTCTTTTTTTGATCTTTTATTTACATCACAAAAATCACATCCTCTTCCACATCCTCTCATTGCTTCAATCAGTGAGTTAATTGTAGGACCTTCAATAGTTGGAATATTCTCAAGGTTTCTAACAAAACAATGCATTAGTTCTGGTGCATCATTTTGTTCTAAATCTTGAAACAAATCTACTGCTAATTCATCTGCTTCACCTACAACTACTGTATCAATTCCATGAATCTTCATTCTGTCTGATTTTGCTAATTCCCATGCTCCATTTCCTCCAACAACTACTTTGAAATCATACTTCTTTTTGAGCTGAATAATACTTGCACACATTTTTTTAAATTTCATTGCAACATAAGATAATTTTTCAGGTGACATTGTTGTAGTAACTGGTGCCATTCCTAGTGGATCCATTACATTAATTCCAACAACTTTGGTGTCTGGACCAATTGATTTGTGAAGCATTTCTGGATGTGCCATGAATACCTCATCTTTTTTGTATCCTCCTTGAAGTAACGAACTCTCTATTCTTCTTAATCCAACTTGAGCAACTTTAACTTCACCTGTAATTGGATCAGTTTCTACTGATGGACAAAATACTTTATCAAAAACCCATTCTGGTAAAACTTCGTAAGGTCCACATGCAATAAATCCATAAAGAAAATTACCTCTATAATTTGTCATTAAACTACGATCAGCAGTAAGTACAACACGTTTGCCGGCCAATTACTCAGATTCGTTAATGTATGTTATATATCATTTACGAGGTCAACTTGGCTCATTTTCTCAAAAAATATTTTTTATTTTTTTCCAACGACTCTGTTTGCAATATTTGCTGCAATTCCACCTGCTGCAATTCCATTATCAATATTTACCACTGATAATCCTAATGAACAACTTTGAAGCATTGATGCAAGTGCTGCAATTCCTTTTTCACCATATCCATACCCTACTGATGTAGGAATCCCAATTATTGGAATATCTACCATTGAAGAAACAAGTGTTGCCAATGCACCTTCCATTCCTGCAGCAACAATAATACAATCCACATCTTCTTTGATTAGTTCTTTTAGAACTGGAAATATTCTTTGAATTCCCGCAACCCCTACATCATAACTTGTAATACATTTACAATTCATTGCCTCACACACTAATCTTGATTCTTCTGCAACCCCTATGTCTGAGGTTCCAGCCGTAATGATGCCTACTTTACCTCCGTGAAATTTAATTGGTTTTTTGAATAACAAAATTGATGATGAATTTTTTCCAGTTTTAATTTTGACTTTTAGTCTCTTCACAAATGTCATAATTTTAGAATAGTCTTCTTTTTTGATTCTTGAAATTATTACTGAATTTGTTTTTTCTAGTGTTTTTTTTGTAATTTTTTTAATCTCATCAATTTCTTTAGTTTCTGCAAAAACTATTTCAGGAATCCCTCTTCGTTTTTGTCTATTGATATCGATTTTTGCAAATCCTTCTACTTCCTCAATAGAGTATAATGACAAAAGATTTTTTGCATTTTTTATTGAAATTTTACCTTTCTCTAATTTTTCTAAAATCTCATGAATTTCCAATAATGTATTTTTATTGTCTGGATAAAAAAATGCTTAGATTTCAATACCTGAAATTGCGCTTTTTACACTATTTACTGCTTTGTCAAACACTTGTTTTTCTTCATCATTAAGATCTAGTTCGATGATTTTTTCCACACCTTTCTTTCCGATGACTGCTGGAACTCCAATTGTTACATCTGAATATCCATATTCTCCATCAAGATATGTTGCAACTGGAATGACTTGTTTTCTATCTCTTACAACTGCTTCAACAATTGCTGAAATTGCGTTTCCTGGTGCATGTACTGTTGCACCTTTAAGCTCAATGACTTTGGCTGCAACCTGTTTTGTGTTAATCACTAGTTCGTCTAATTTTTCTTTTGGAAGCATTGTTGATAGAGGAATGCCTGAAACAGATGAAAATCTTGGTAATGGTAACATGTTTTCTCCGTGTTCTCCAATCACAAGAGCTCTAATGGAATCTCGTGAATGACCTGTTGCTTCATGAATGAATTGTCTAAATCTAGACAAGTCAAGCATTCCACCCATTCCAAATACTCTACTTCTATCAAATCCTGATACTTTGTGAGTAATGTATGCCATTGGATCAAGTGGATTTGTTACTGGAATTATCATAGAGTTATCTGCATATTTTTTTACATTTTCAACTACACTTTTCACAATTGTTGCATTAATTTTCAAAAGATCCATCCTAGTCATTCCTGGCTTTCTTCCAGAACCTGCAACTACTACTACAACATCAGATCCTTTCATATCTTCAAAATTATTAGATCCTTTTACTTCAACATCGATTCCTTGTTCTGATAACATATGATTGATATCCATTGCTTCCCCTTGAGGAAGTCCTTCTGCAACATCTAATAGTAAAATTTGATCATCTAGTCGCTTTAATGCTGAAAATAGTGCTGCATCTCCGCCAACTTTTCCTGAACCAATAATGGTAATCATGAAAATCACTGTAGATTTTCAATAATTAAATCTAATGAAATTCCTAAATTTTTAGTCGAATTTATAAGCATTTTTGGTGGTTTTCAATCATGGTTGTAGTAATTGATCCGCAAATTGCAGGAATTTCTGGAGATATGCTTCTTTGCTCTTTGGTGGACATGGGTGCATCAAAAAATAAAATTATTAATGGAATCAAAAAGTCTGAAAAATTTCTTTCAAATTCAACTATTCTCACAATAAACTTTGAAAAAATTCAAAAACGTGGAGTAGAGTCAACCCAACTTATTTTAGAAATTGATGAAAAAACTCACGAAAGAATGGGTTCTGAAATTAAAAAAGCAATTATTGAATCTGTAAATATTCTTGAATTATCTGATGATGCAAAAAAATTCTCTGAATCCTGCATTGATTCTCTAATATCTGCTGAATCAAAAATCCATGGAATTCCTGAAGACTCTGTTCATTTTCATGAGGCATCAAGTATTGATACTTTGGTAGATATCGTTGGAATTACTATTGCATTAGATGATTTGGGATTGTATGGTGAGAAAATTATCTGTATGCCTGTTTCAGTTGGTAATGGCTCTGTAACTTTTTCTCATGGAACCATGTCTAACCCTGCTAGTGCCATTCTTGAAATTTTTAAAAACTCAAACTTGATTATTTCTGGAAATGGCTCAAATAATGAACTGACTACCCCTACTGGTGCCTGTATTTTGGTTAATTTGGCAAATGATTCAGCAAAATTTTACCCTTCGATGAAAGTTGAATCTATTGGATATGGAGCAGGACAAAAAGATTTTGAATCTTTTTCAAATGTTTTAAAAATTATCCGAGGTAGTGAAAATTCATACGATATCGATTCAGTAAAAATTCTTGAGACAAATGTTGATGATGTTTCAGGTGAAATATTGGGTAACATGATTGAAAAAATCATGGCAAAAGGGGCTAAAGATGTTTCAATTTATCATGGAATTACCAAAAAAGGACGACCTACAAATCTTGTATCTGTAATATGTGATGATGATAAAGTAGACGAAATAGTTGATACTTTAGTTCTTGAAACAGGAACTTTGGGAATTAGAATTTCTGAATCAAATAGATTTATTGTCCCAAGATCTGCTCATAAAATTTCTATTAATTTAGATGGAAAATCATTTGAAATACATTACAAAAAATCTTCTTTCAAGGGAAAAACTGATTTTAAAATAGAATTTGATGATTTAAAAAACATTTCAAATTCTATTGATAAATCAATAAAGGAAACTAATTCTATCTTACGAAAAGAGATTAAAAAATTGGAGAATATATGATGAATAAACTTGAAGAATTAAAAAATTGGTTTGCAGTTAAAAATAAAGTATTTGTTGCGTTATCTGGAGGTGTTGATAGCGCACTTGTAGCATATGCTGCGTTTAAGCAATTAGGAACTTCTGCAATAGCTGTAACTGCTGATTACAAAACTCTATCAAAAGAAGAATTAGAAACTGCAAAACAAATTTGTTCAGAAATTGGTATTGAGCAACTTTTCTTAGATTATGATGAGCTTGAAAATCCAAAATTCACCAAAAATGATTCTACTAGGTGTTTTCATTGTAGATTAGAATTAGGAGATCATTTACTTGAATTAGCAAAAAAACATAATGTTTCAACAATTGTAGATGGGACCAATCTTGATGATTTGGGTGAATTTAGGCCTGGAATTGAGGCTCTAAAACAAAATGATATCAAAAGTCCTCTAGTTGAAACTAATTTTTCAAAATCTCAAGTACGTAATACTGCAAAATCTGTTGGTTTGTCAGTATTTGATAAACCATCAAACTCTTGTCTTGCATCTCGAATCCCATGGGGACAAAGAGTAACTGCTGAAAGATTAGCAAGAATTGAGTATGGTGAAACAATAATTAAACAATTAACAAATACAAAACAAGTACGAGTACGTGATTTTGACGGTATGGCAAAAATTGAAGTTGAAAAAGAAATGATATCCGTTTTTGATGATGATATTTTAAAACAAGTTAATAAAAAATTAAAAATGATAGGATTCTCTTCTGTACAAATTGATCAAGAAGGGTATAAACCAGGAAAAATTAATGTGATTGCAGATTGATATATCTGGATAATGCTGCATCAACTCAAATTCATGATGATGTGTTAGAATCAATGTTGCCCTTTCTTAAAGAACAATTTGGTAACCCTTCATCAATTCATCGTTATGGTAGATTGGCACGTAAAGCAATTGAAAAAGCAAGAAAGCAAATTGCATCTTTGATTAATGCTGATCCTTCAGAAATTTTACTTACTTCTGGTGGTACAGAATCAAACAATACTGCACTAAATGGAATAGCAATAAAAAATCCTTCTAGTCAAATTATTACTTCTAACATCGAACATGATGCAATTTTGGAACCTTGTAAAAAATTGTCACAAAATGGATTTGATGTAAAATATGTTTCAGTTGATAAATCTGGTTTGATTGATATTTCAGAATTAAAAAATTATCTTTCTGAGAAAACTGGTATTGTTTCAATAATGTATGGAAATAATGAAGTTGGTACTGTACAACCAATCTCTGAAATTACAAAATTATGTCATGAAAATAATACTATTTTTCACACTGACGCTGTTCAAGCTGTAGGTAAAATCTTCATAGATGTTAAAGAATTAGGCGTAGATTTGTTATCGATTTCATCTCACAAACTTTATGGTCCAAAAGGAGTTGGAGCATTATACATCAAAAAAGGAATTGATATTGATCCTGTGATTTTGGGAGGAGGTCAAGAACATGGTCTGCGTTCTGGTACTGAAAATGTGGCAAATATTGTGGGATTTGGCAAAGCATGTGAAATTGCAAAAAACAACCTATCTGAAAATATTTCTCATATGAAAAAACTTCAAGAAATTTTAGTAGATAAAGTAAGTAAAGAAATTCCTAAAGTTACTTTGAATGGTTCGACTCAATTTAGATTACCTAATAATACTCATTTCACATTTTTGGGTGTTAATGGAGAAGATTTAATCATCAAACTTGATGAACATGGAATTGCAGCATCTACTGGTTCTGCATGTTCTGTAAATACTCAAAAAGCATCTCATGTATTACAATCCATGGGTTTTACTCATGAACAAATCACTGGCTCTTTGAGATTAACTGTTGGAGTAAACAATGATGAAAATGAAATTAATCAAACAGTTGATTCTTTAAAAAACATAGTTTCAGAACTTCGTTCTGTTTCACCATTTAAAGAAAAATATTCTTTTACTTTTGATAATTAAATTCTCATTTGGAATTTGTTTCTTGTAATTACAACTGTTGCCATAATTCCTACTATCAAAATTATCATTACAACACTTCCAAATTCTGGAATGACATAAGTTCCAATTATTTCAATATCAGAATCGTTTTGCTCAAAATTAATTGTAATTACTCTTGATTCTGAAAGAACTACTGACTCTTGATATGCAACTTCTACACCGTCAATTAATATGATAAATGTGTCATCTTTTCCGTTTTGTTTTTCAGCCCCTATGAACTCTCTAGGCAAATCAAGTGATATGGTTCCCTCATCTGTTGCATCAATTTGTACAATTAATGCAAAAATTTCAGAATCTACAACCATATCTTTTACTGTTCCACCTTTGATGGTGTATTCTACATCAAATGTACCATAACTTCCTGCATCAACTTCAAAATTTGTAGTGGTTTCAATTTTTTCTGATTTTGGTGTATAGGAAAATTCTGATTCTGCAATATTTCCTTCTCCATATGATACTCTAACGATATAATCCCCTTGTTTATTCCATAATGGGCCCTCTGCAAGAACTGTATGTGAATATGTTCCATCTTGTGCTACTACAATTTGTGCAATATCTATCAAATTTCCTTCAGTGAATATCTGTAACGTTACTGGTGTCTCACCTACTACTGTAGAGATATTCCCTGAAATTACAATAGTATCTCCTTCATCATAATTATTGTCATCTGTTTGAACTGAAATTAATGAAATTGATTCTTGTGCAAAAACTACTCCAGTAGAGATTACTAGTAATGGAATGATTGCATAAACTATTCTAGAATCCATATTGCATCAATTGCATGTTTGTATATTTCCTTTACTATTAAAAAATTGACAGAATTTTGCTATTTGCAATTATTTTTTCAAAAATTGAGTAAAAATAATGACTACAAATAGAGGTAAAATTATGGTATAGTATGACTTTGTTTTGTAAACAATGTGAGGGGAGACGAGTTCCCGTATTCCAAAAAGAGGAAAATACCTCATTTTGGTTATGTGAAAAATGTGGAAATTTCACTGATGCAGATGATAATATTATTCGAGAACTATCAGAAACAGAACGAAAAGGATTAGAAAAAGAACTAGAAGATTTTGAAAGAGATACGGTTTCTCTTCCCAAAGAAAAAATGACTAGAAGAAAGGGCGTAAATTAGTAATCAATCCTTTTAGATATTTTAAAATTTATTTCAAAAAATTTTTTGAAAATATACTTTAATCAAAAATTAAAAAATGAAAAAAAGATGTAATTTTAGTATCTTGGCATAATGCTAAGTCT
>CAYTNP010000023.1:0-1176 GCA_964439165.1 uncultured Nitrosopumilaceae archaeon
AATTTGACTAAATTAATGGTAAGAGAATATGGTCCATTTTACATGAGAATGGCTCGTTCAAAAACTCCTGTAGTTCATTCTGAATCCCAAGAATTTCAAATTGGAAAAGGAATTACTTTGAGAGATGGTAGTGATTGTACTATTGCAGCATGTGGCATAACTGTTAGAATGGCATTAGAAGCTGCTGAATCTTTACAAAAAGAAGGAATCTCTTGTAGAGTTTTAGATATTTTTTCTATAAAACCAATTGATAATGAAATTTTAGAAAAAGCAGCACGTGAAACTGGATGCATAGTTACTACTGAAGAACATAATATTGTAGGAGGTATGGGTTCAGCCGTGGCAGAATCCGTTTCAGAATCTTACCCTGTACCAATTAAGAGAATTGGTGCTCAAGACATGTTTGGAGAATCTGCTAGAGATAAAGAAGTTCCTTTACTCTTAGAGAAACATGGAATAACATCTTTTAATATGGTAAAACAAGTCAAAGAATTAAGGAATAAAAAACTATGAAAATTTTTCTTGACACTGCTAATTTAGAATCTATTAGAAAATACAATGATATGGGTTTGTTAGATGGCATCACAACTAATCCTTCTTTGATGTCAAAAGAAGGAGGAAATCCAAAAGATGCAATGGAAGAAATTACAAAAATTATCAAAGGTGATGTAAGTTTAGAAGTTGTTAGTACTGATTATTCAGGAATGATTGAAGAAGGTAAACGTCTTCGTGAATATGGAAATAATGTTGTTGTAAAAGTTCCAATGACTCCTGATGGTCTTAAAGCGTGCAAATCTCTTTCTTCAGAAGGAATTCCTGTAAATGTTACTTTGATCTTTTCCCCTAACCAAGCTTTACTTGCAGCAAAATCTGGTGCAAAATATGTTAGTCCATTTATTGGAAGACTGGATGATGTTGGTCAAGATGGAATGACATTGATTCAAGAAATCAATGAAATTTTTGAAAATTATGATTTTGGAACTGAAATTCTTGTTGCAAGTATTCGACATCCTTTACATGTAGTTGATGCAGCAAAGATTGGTGCTGATGTTGTTACTTTACCTCCTGCAGTATTGGAAAAGATGTTACATCATCCATTAACTACAATAGGATTGGAAAATTTCCTTAAAGATTGGGAAAAATTGAAATCTGGAAATCCTGATATCAAAATCTAAC
>CAYTNP010000023.1:1276-14761 GCA_964439165.1 uncultured Nitrosopumilaceae archaeon
CTGCTAATCCAACCCAATTTTTTGAAATACGCAAACATCATAATTGCAGGAATTGCTGATGCAAGAATAATAATTATGAACATTGTATGTGGGCCAATAACCATTAATTCTTCACCCAATCCCCCTGGCAAGTTAATGTTCATTCCATAAAATGTCCCAATAACGGTTGATGGGATTGCCAATGTGAAAATTATTGTTAGCATTCCTAAAACTTTGTTAGTTTTTTCTGTACTTAATACAAAATCAGTATCTTTGTAAATTTCCATTGTTTCTCTTGATTCTTCTAATGTTTCAATTACTTTGTCTATGTGATCGATAACGTCATCATAATACAAGGTTAATTCTTCATCCTCTTTTGAAAACTTTTTAACATTTTTTGCAATTTCTAATACAAATTTCTTTAATGGATTAACAATTCTTCTTAGTCTATTGATCTCCCTTCTAAGTAATGCAATACTTCTTGCTACTGGTTTTGTTTCATCAAATACTCTATCTTCTAGTTCATCAAGATTTGCAATTATTTTTCTAGATGTATGTAGTAGGTCATCAACTAACACATCAATGATTTCGTGTAGTAGTAATCCTGATGATTTTCCTAACAGTCTGTTTTTTCTTTGTTCATCAGAATTTGTTTTACATATTTCAACTAATTCTACTAACGGTTTTAGGTCTCCTTGATGAACTGTCACGATAAAATTTTTTCCAATAAAAATTGATAATTGACTATTTTTTGAAATCCCAATTTTTTGAGAAAGTGGTGGAAAATGTAAAATTACAAAGAAATGATCCTCATAACTGTCTAATTTTGGGAGTTCAAATCTAGTAACACAATCTTCTATGTTTAATTCATTGAAATTATATTTTTCAGCTAATTTTTCAATATCACTTCTGTCTGGATTTTGTACATCTATCCATTCAAATTTTTCAGCTTGAATTGTTTCTATTCTTCTTTCAATAGAATCCTCTATGGATTTTCTTCCTGAACGTAATCTTTTTGAAATGAATCCTTTTCTCATGTCGAAACATACCCCGAACCTTCAAATTTAAAGCGATCGTTAATGCACAGATAGAAAATTGTTAAAATGCTGTAATCTTTAGGTTTTATCTTAAAACTCTACTTAATGCCATGGCATCAAGTATGCAGCACCAGCATATGAAAGTCCGATTGTTATTGCCATTGCAACCCACCATAATCTCATATTCTTAATTCAATATGGTTGATAATAAATCTACAGTCTATTTTCAATAAAAAATCAAAGATTATTAGACGATACTCAATTTTTGTTATTTGTGGCCCTCGTAGTACAGTGGTTAGTATAGAGGATTGTGGATCCTCGGACAGGAGTTCGATTCCCCTCGAGGGCCCTCTATAATTTATTAGAAATTGTTATTGACGTTTGTTTGATAAAGAAAAGTTTAATCTTCTGAAAAAATTCCTAAAAATTGAATCATGGATAAAAAAGATGCATTAGTTTTGGCAGGAATTTTTAGTGGGGCTGGAATAGCTGTATCATTTATGGTGTTGGTGGCTAACGGAATTATTTACCATCCATTTCTAACAATGTAATTTTTTCAAACTTATGATTCTGTAGGATCGTTTTCTAATAATGCTGAAATATTCTTGATATTTATTTTGGAAAATTTTTCAGATTCTTTATCATTATTATCCATACTAATGAACAGTAAATGTTCCTCATCAATTGGAATTGTTAATCTTTTGATTTTCTCATATGATGTGACAGAGTATAGTGGTTTTCCAATTTTATCTTTAATTTCACTTCTAGATTTCCATGAATCGATAGTTTTTTCAAGTTGATCCTTTGTTTCTTCTAAAGTAAATAATGATTTGATATCTTCACGACGTTTTTGAAACAACATTTCTCCTTTCAAATTATAAATTGATGAAAATCTTACATTTCTATTTGAAATCATTAATGCTTCTAACAATTCTTTGAAATTTTCCATAATTCACTAATGAAATACTATTAGATGAATCGTTTTAGATTAAAAAATACCAAACTTGCTAGATTCCATCTCTTCTTTAATGGCAAATTTGACTCGTGGTGATTTTCCTTCTAATTTTTGAGATAACCATGTAAGAAATTTTTTCTCCATTCCTTTTCCCTTTAATTTGTCAAAATCTGAACCCATTATTTCATATAATTTCTGAATCAATGATTTGTTTATACTAAGAACAAAAAAATGCCATCCAAACGCAAATTCTGAATCAGTCATGACAAAATCATCCTGACTATGCACCATCTCTTCTAAAAGTGATAATTGGTGAGTTAATGCCTTACTTGTTTTATCATAATCTACTGCAGAAACATTGATGTGAATTCTACTTTCCATGATTACTTTTCACACATTCAAAATAAAAGGCTTACACAAGTTATTCATCTAAAAAATATTCAAAATCTATATCAAAATTCATTTTCATTATTTTGATGTATGTTTTAATCGATTCTGGAATCTCTTCACCGCAAGCAACCCCAAGTTTTTTTGCATTTATCCAAATAACTAACGTTTGAATAATTGTTAAAAATCTATCATTTTTGATTTCTGGAGTTCCAATGGATTTTGTATATCTCTCAGCAAATTCCCATGCAGTCACAAAATCTACACATTTTACTCCAAAAACCGCTAGTAATTGTTCTTGCATACTTTCAGCATTTTTGAATGGTGTTTTATTTAGAATATATGGAAAACTTACTTTGTCTGGAAGAGTGTTGGGTAGCGGTCCCCATATTGTAATAATTTTGGTTTCATGATCTAGGTTTTCAAATTTTTCTAACATTTGATTAATTATGTTTTCATCTGTAAACCAAAATAAAATCACTGTTGCATCTTTGATTTCTGATTCTATAATATCTTCAAAAATCAATTCTCCTTGAATATTTTTTTCATTTATGTTTTGTTTTGCTTTTTCAATTTTGTTTGAATTATTGTCAATTCCTACTGCTTTTTTTACTCCAAATTCTTTAATTGCTATTTCAATTCCTTTTTCATCACCACACCCTAAATGATAAAAAACATCATCTTTCCCTAAATCTACAAATTTGAAAATCTCTCTAAATGATTTTTCTGGTAATTGTACATCTTCACCATTTAGAATATTTTCTGGAAGTGTTCCTAGATATTCTTCTATTTTCAATGATATTGTTTTTTTTAAAGAGAATTTATTCTCTTATGCTTTCAAGTTTTGAAACTGCTTGCCATAATTGTGTTCTAACATATGAGGGCATATTGGGGTCTTGTGTTACATCATCTAGGAGACTAATTGTGTTTGCTGCTCTCACTGATAGGGAATATTCAGGATTATTCAAATCTGCAATTAAATCAGTAATGGATTTTTTAATTGTCTTAGGGGTGGAATTACTGGCTGTAATCTGATTTAGCGTATCTATAGCTTCCTTCATTGATTCTTTATTTTGAGCTTCATCGGCCATTTTTAACACATTTTCTTAAAAATTAGAAGTATATAGTTACATCTCTATGCATACATTTTCAGATTCTATTGAAACATCATAAGATGTCAAGTCTCTGATTTTTACTGGAAATTTGGAGAGTTTCCCTGTCTTACAATCAAACTCTGCCTTATGCCATCCACATGTAATTGTGCATTCATTTAATTCTCCTTCAGATAAACTGGAACCTGAATGTGTGCAAGAATCATCTGTAGCATAATATTTTCCATCAATATTTGCAACTAGGATGTCTAAACCATCAAATGTTTTCTTGATCATTTTTCCTGGCTCTACATCTGATGTTTTACAAACTATGATTTTTCCCAATCTAATTTTTATCTGATTGTTTCTCATATTTTTACATATATCATGATTAGAGATGCTACAAATTTTGATAAAACTACTGTCTTAGAATTTTGTAAAAATACTTTCTCTTGGGGTGATTATGTTCAAGATGTTTGGAATTATTGGATTTCAGAAGGGCATTTGCTTTTATTTGAAAAACAATCTCCTCTTGGAATTTGTCATGCATTTTTTTCTAAAGATCAAATTTGGATTGAAGGAATAAGGATTGATCCTTCTTTTCGACGATGTAAAATCGCATCTTCATTAGTCAAACATGCAGAATCAATAGGAAGGGAAAAACACTGTGTTTTTTCATATATGTTGATAGATACTGAAAATTCAAATTCTATGAAAATGGCTATTTCTCTTGGTTATGATGTATTTCAAACCTGGAATTTTTATTCATTATTGCCTAAAAAAAACCTGAATTTTGATATTGATTTTGTAACATGTTTTGATTCTCAAAAATTCCCCCATTATGTAAAATCATGGAGATGGATTCCAATTAATGATAACATATTATCTGAATTATGTAAGCAAAAAAAAATTATTACATCCAAAGTTGATGAACATGAATCTTTTGCTATCCTTACTGATTCAGAACATTTTGAAAAAACCTTGATAGTTACTTTATTTTTTGGTTCAAAAGAATCTTCCTCAGAAATTATTTCTTTTTTAGAAAATTACGCTTTTGAAAATAATTATAACCGTATCCAAATTTTAACTAAAGAACAATTGTCATTTCATAATTCATTAGAATTCAAACTTTCATTTCATTTAATGAAGAAATTATTGAGTTAATTTGATTTAACAAATTTTATAGTATTATTTAGAATTCCTAATCCGTCTATTTCCATTTCCACTTTGTCTCCATCTTTTAAAAACACTGCATCAGGTTTGTTTAACATGACTCCTGCAGGTGTTCCTGTGGAAATAATGTCTCCTTTTTCTAATGTCATTACTTTGGAAATTTTTGAAATAATTTCTGGAATTTTGATGAACATGTTGCTTGTTGATGAATTTTGTCTAAATTCACCATTTACTTTAGTTGTAATTTTGAGATTCTGAGGATCATTGATCTCATCTTTTGTTGTAATCCATGGCCCACAAGGTGCAAATGAATCAAAACTTTTTCCTCTGGTGAATTGTTTATCTTTGAATTGAATGTCTCTTGCAGAAACATCATGAAAAATCATGTATCCAAATATCACATTCTGGGCATCATTTACTGAGATATTTTTGCAATTTTTACCAATAATTATGGCCAATTCAACTTCATAGTCCAATTGAGTAACAAAATCAGGACAAATTATTTCTGAATTTGTTCCATTTAGTGCTGTTCTAGGCTTGATGACTATTGCAGGATCTTCAGGAGCCTGTAACCCTTGTTCTTTTGCATGATCAACATAATTGAAAGCAAGACAAATTATCTTATTTGGATTTGGGATGGGATGTAATATTTTGAATTTAGAAATATCTTCATCATATGTTAAATCATTGATCTTATTTTTGATTTCATCATACCATCCATCAAAAAGAAAATCTTTTACATTTTGTGGGATTGGGACTCCTGTGAGATAAGTTATTTCATCTTTTGTTGCAACTTTATCTCCTTTTATGAAACCATATGTCTCATTATTTCCTTGTGATAATCTTGCTATTTTCATTGTAAATCACTTGTGTGTAAAAATTGCTTGATTTTGTGAATCTTTTCTACAATATCCAAATCTAACAAATTGAATTTCTTCTCCTTCCTTTAATTGTAGATAATATGGTTCTGTATAAACGTCTAATTCTTCTAAACTATCTTCATTGAATTCTTCCCCATCGAACAAAGTTTTTGGAATAACCAGTTTAATCTGATGTGCAGTTTTTTGTGACACCCATTGAATTTTTGGAATATTTGATGGCTCCCCTTCTACATATTCTCCTTCAAATTCGGTCTCATCTTTTGTAATTAACACATTTCCTAATCCTAACAATCTAACTTGCTTTCCTTTTTTGATATCTTGAGCATCTTCACCAGAAATGTAAAAATTTTCATCAACATCTAATTTTCTTTTTCCCATATCATTAACTGGATGATTAGGAATTTCTACTGATGTCATTGGTAATTTTTTTACTGATATTTTTTTTGCATTACTAACCATGAATAATCTAACACTATCTGAATCGACAAATTTTCGATTAAATGCTTCAAGTGAATCAAATGGTGCTAGTGTATTTGCTTTGGTTAGACCTAATGACATTATGAATTTTTTAATTGCTTCAGGTTTGATCCCTCTTCTTCTTAGTGCTTCTAAAGTTGGTAATCTTGGATCATCATACCATGAAACTTTACCTTCTTCTATCAGTGGCTTGATTATTCTTTTTGAAATTGGCATTCCTTTGAATTCCAGGCGTGAAAAGAATCCTTGATATGGCTTTCTCATGCCTAATGCATCTAAAATTGCATCAATTAGCTCTTCTCTAAGTTCGAATTCTTTTGAACGAAATGCATGTGTAACTCCATCAATACTGTCTTCAATTGCAACTGCAAAATCATAACTTGGCCAAATTCTATATTTTTCACCTAGCGTGTAATGTTTTCCTTCGATAATTCTAAGCAATACTGGATCTCTCATAACTGCATTATCTGCTTTCATATCTCCACGAAATCTTACAATTGCTTCTCCAGGTTTGAATTTGTCTTGCATCTTTTCCCAATTTTTATTATTTTTTTCAATTTTCTCTCTACTACATTTACACTCTTTTCTTTCTCTTCTGTTTTTACTAATGTCGTCTCTTTTACAAGTACAGATGTATGCTTTTCCTGAATTGATTAGTTCCATACCTTTTTCGTAAAATAATTCCATGTCATCTGATGTACTTTTTACAATATCAAATTCTATTCCAAGCCATTCTAATCCCACTTTGATTGCTGCATGATATTCCATTCTTTCAGCTTCTGGATTTGTATCATCCATTCTTAGAATGAATTTCCCACCATACATCTTTGCATATTCTGAATTAATTATTGCAGCCTTTGCATGGCCTATGTGTGGATACCCATTAGGTTCTGGAGGAAATCTTGTAATGACTTTTCCTTGAATTGCATCTTTTAATTCTGGCAAGCCTTCTCTTTCTTGAATTTTTTCTTTAGGTACTAAAATTTCAGGAAAATTTTCATCAATTTCTTTTTTCTGTTCTTCATTTGATAATTGATTTATTTCTGCAACAATTACTGAAATATCCTGTGAAATTTCTTTCACTTTTGTTCTGAATTCAGGTTTTGTTCCAAGAATTTTTCCTAAAATTATTTTGTCTCTAGTTTCTCCTCCATGCTCAAATGCATTTTGAAGAGTAATCTTTCTAATTTCTTTTTTTAATTCTTCATCCATGCAATTCTACCTGTGAAAATTATACGCTTCTCTTAACTACAAAATCTAATAGTGCAATTAACTCTGATTTTGCAGAACCTGAATACTTTGATAATGATTTTTCTGCCTTTTCTGAGTATTTTTGTGCCTGTTTTCTAACACTTTCTTCAATTCCCAATGATCTTATCACATCTACTGCTTTGTTGAGGTCTTTTTTTGAAACTTTTGAATTTCCAAATGCTTTAAGAATTATTTTCTTATTGTTGCCTTTTGCTAATTTGATTGCCATTAGAATTGGTAATGATTTTTTCCCTTCTCGTAAATCGTTTCCTACTGGTTTTTTTGTTACTTTGGGATCTCCCATAACTCCTATTAGATCATCTGTGATTTGAAATGCAATTCCTAGGTTTCTTCCAAATGATGAAAGATTTGAAACATCCCTTGATTTGTTTGATGCACAAATTGCACCCATTGCACAAGATACATCAAATAATGCAGCAGTTTTTTTACCAATCATTGTAATGTATTCTGCTTGTGATGGAATTTTCTTTTCTTCTGCCATTTTGACATCTAATAATTGACCTTCACAAATATCTACACAAGCTTTGGCAAGTCTAGAAACAAGTTGTGTTGTTGCATTAGATGATAATTTTGAATCAGTAATTACTTGAAATGCTTTTGAAAATAATACATCTCCTGCAAGAATTGCAAGTGGCATTCCGTATTTTTTGTGAACTGTAGGAACTCCATGACGCATTTCATCATTATCCATGATATCATCATGGACTAAACTGAAATTATGAACCATCTCTACTGCACTTGCAGCACTCATGGCATTGGAACTTTTACCCCCTACAATTTGACAGCTTCGAATTACCATGTATGGTCTTAATCTTTTTCCTCCATGAACAATCAAATGCCCTGCTGCATCATAGAGTTTTTTTGGATTTCCTTTTAATTTTGAATTTAGATATTTGTTTACTATTTTGGCATTTTTCTCAATTTGTTTAGTTTTTTTCATTTACTAATCTCCATTTTTCTTTTGGTAGATGAACTTTAATTGCTTCTAACAATCCTTCGTGTACTTGACTATTCATCCATGCGGATAAGACATTTTCATGCTTGTTAAGCATTGATTTGTCTGATTTCTCTAATAATTCTAATGCAATAAGCATCCATGGACAATAAATTTCAGGATTTATCTTAATTTCAGAAATTAACTCTTGTGCTGAAATCCATTTTATTTCATCTATTTCTCCTTCAATTTCTTTTAATTCTGTGGTTTCATCAATTATTCCAATTAACGTTCCACAAATTTCATTTTCAGAACCTACCTCTTTGTATGGCACATGATATTCAAATTTGTGTAAATAATCTAATTTACCTTCAATTCCCAACTCTTCAGGCATTCTTCTTTCTCCTGATGAAACATAAGTTTCTGATTCTCTTGGATGACTTGCAAATGTTCCATCCCAATCCCCTGGCCACAACATTTTTTCTTTTGCTCTACGTGTAAGTACTAGTCTTCCATTTTTATCAAATAACAATGCAGTAAATGCTCTGTGTAATTTTCCATTTGGCAAATGACACTTTACTTTTTCTTCAGTTCCAATTGGATTATCATTTTCATCAACTAAAATCACAAATTCTTCAGACATTTCTTTTCCCCTTGAATAATGTTCCTTCAAATTTCCTGCTTTTAATCGCTTTCACAATCCTTTCAGGTTTGTTCCCATTAACAAAAAATACACTCATTCCCATCTTTGCAATCTTTGAGGCTTCTTCGACTTTTCTAGTCATTCCCCCAGTTACATCCATTTTATTTTCTGAAATTAATGGTCGTTCTCCTTTTAATTCATAAATTAGTTTTTTTGATTTAAGATCAGAATACAAACCATCTTCATTTAATGCAAATATGGTTAATCTCGGTTTTAGAGTCTTTGCAAGATGCGTCATTATTTTATCTCCTGATAAAATGTATGTTTTATTTTGACCATACCATAATGCATCCCCAAATGTTACTGGAATCATGCCTGATTTTGCAATTTTTTCAATCTCTTTTACTTTTTTTGTAATGGGTTTATTGCCTGCCATAAAATCCGTAGGTGGTAAACAATATGGTGATTGTTTATTTTTTAATAGCGAATCTAAAATTATTTTATTTAATTCAATCATAGAATTTTTAATGATTGCAACACCTCTTAGGTCATATTTTCTTTCTTTCGTATGCATATCATATTTTACAGACCAATAATGTCCATATGATCCTCCACCATGCACAATGATTATTGGTTCAGTTATTTTTTTCAAACTTTTTGCAAGATTATCTATTGTTTTTCTTCTAGGTGATAATGGCTTTTCTTTATTTGTAATAATTGAACCGCCTAGTTTTATCAGAATCATGCTGTTTCAAAATACCTATTCAATTAAAAAGTATTCAATCCCTGAAGATCTATTTTTACTGAAAAACAGTCATAATTTTTCTCTCTAAATTGATTTATTGTTTCATCTAAATTCGTGTCATCTGACAAGGCAAACACACAACCACCACCACCTGCACCTGTAATTTTTGCACCATATGATGATGCACTTCCAACTCTTATCATATTTCTAATTGTTTCATTTGATATTCCAATTGTTTCAAGGTATTTTTGATTTTGATTAATTTTTTCCCCTAATCCTTTGATGTTGTTTTCTTTTAATAATTTCAAAACATCTTCAATTAATTTTGTTTCATCTTTACATAATTTTGAAAAATCATCCTCATTTTTTTCTTTAAATGATTTAACGTCTTTGACTACCAATTCTGTAGAGTGTTCAATATTGGAATTTGCAATAACTAGATGAAAATTAGGCTCAGATTCTATTTTTGAGAACCCATTTTCTTTATCATATTCCATTATGCCTCCAAATGTACAAACTGTACAGTCTGCACCTGAGGTATTTTGAAAAATAGTTTTTTCAGCTTCAATTGCCAGTTTCAAAATTTCATCTTTTGAAATATCTGAAAATAATTTTGAAATTGCAGCAGCTCCTGCAACACAACATGCAGATGATGAACCTAATCCTATCCCTGATGGAATTTCTGATTCCACTGTCACTTTAATTCCTGTATTTTTATTTTGAATTATTTTATTTGCCAAATAATAAAATGGTTTTAGCGGTGAATTAATTTCTGAAATTGATTTGTTTGGTTCTAATTCTAGATTCCCGATATTTGATTGAATTAAAATTTTGTTTTCCTTAATTTTTTCAGCTGTAACTGTAACCCTTTTGTCAATCGAACATAGAATAGCTTTTACCCCATACACTACAAAATGTTCTCCAAAAAGAATTACTTTTCCTGGTGCTGAAGCTTTAGATTTCAAGTAAATGCAAAAATCTTAAAAATTTATTCGATTTCCTCTTCGGTAATCTTTGTTTCAAAATCGTCTATTTCGTATTTCATTGGATCATCTTCTTTTAATTCTCCTTTTTCAATGAGAATTTGACGTACCAATAACCAGTAAACAGTTGCTAAAGCTTTTCGTCCTCTGTTATTTGCTGGAATAATTACATCAAGATTCGATGTAAGATTATCTGTATTTGAAATTCCTATAATTGGAATTCCTGCATTAGTTGCTTCAATAATTGCTTGTTCATCAACTTGTGGGTCTGAGATTAAAACAATTTTTGGTTCAATGTAATATGGTAATGATGGATTTGTTAAAGTTCCTGGCATGAATCGTCCTAGTAATTTCTTTGAACCAAGCATCTCACAAAATTTTTCAATCGGTGTTTCTGCATATTGTCTTCCAGAACAAACGATGAGATTATCTGCCCCTAATCTATTGATGAATTTGGCTGCTGTTTTGATTTTTTCAAGTGTGATGTCTAAATCCAGCATGTACAGTCCTTCAGGACTGGCTTTTGTGATAAATGGAATCATGAATTTTGTTTTTACTTGAGTACCTACTCTAATTCCGGTAGATAGAACCTTCTTCTTAATGTCAGTTATTTCTGCTTGTTCACTCATGACGATTTTAAATCTCTGCCATACCGCGTATTAAATCATGCTCTGATAGGCGTAATAATTCATTGAGTTTTGCTACTCTTTCCCCGCCAACTATGCCAACTTTGAGCATTTTTGACTTTGTTGCCAAACCTATGTGAGAAATTTGTGAATCAGTTGATTCACCAGATCTATGTGATGTGATTAGTTTGATATTATTTTGATTTGCTTCGTCTGCAAATTCTAAAGCATCAAAAAGACTACCAGCTTGATTAACTTTTAGAATTGCTGCATTGCATGATTTTAAACCAATTGCTTTAGTTAGAATTCCTTTGTTTGTCACAGTCAAATCATCACCTGTAACCAAAGTATTTGGGAATTTTGCAGTTAATTCTGACATGTCCTCAAATGCTTCTTCATGAACTGCATCTTCGGCATAAATCAATTTGAATTTCTCAATAATTTCTGCTGCAAAATCAATTTGTTCTCCAGTTGAATTTTCAAATCCTGCTCTATCATAAAGATACTTTTCTTTTTCTTCATTCCATTGTGTAGATGATGCAAAGTCCACCCCAAGTGAAACTTCTTTTCCTAAAGTAAATCCTAAATTCTCACATGCTTTTGCAGATACTTCTAATGCTTTTTGATTTTCTAATTTTGGTGCCCATCCACCTTCATCTCCTCTTCCATTAGTAAAATTTGGATCTTCTTTTTCTAAAACTCGACGTAATTCTTTATGTACTGACAAATTAGTTTCAATTGCATCTTTGATATTTTTTGAGCCTGTTGCACAAATCAAAATTTCTTGAATGTCTGGTGTACCTGGTCCTGCATGTGCTCCTCCTCCTAAAATATTGCCTAATGGAAATGGAAATCTAAATGATGACTCTGATGACAATGTTTGAAACAATGGTTGCTCTAATGCTTTTGATGCTGATTCCATAGATGCAATTGTAACTGCAAATGCTAATGCACCACCAATTTTTGAATAGTTTGTTGAATCATCTAAACTTTTTAGAGTATCATGAATTTCTTTGAGATTTGATGATTCTAATCCAATAAATTTTTGTGAATTTTCATTTAAAATTCTTAAACTTTCTTCAGGGTTTTCATTTGGAAAACTAACTGCTTCATATTTTCCTACACTTGCACCAGATGGTGCACACACTCTTCCTAAAAATTGACCATCAGATTTTACATCAACTTCGATAGTTTTACTACCTCTACTATTGAATAAAATACGTCCTTCAATTGAAGTGATCTTGGCCAAGTTATTCTAACTCAGATTGAACTTCTTGTTTTCTTCTCTGAATTGCTTCATAAAATGGAATAACTTGTTGAATTGTTTCTACTGTAGTTAATAGCATTCTTCTACAACAATATCTTTCAATTCCTAGAGAATCAAGAACTTTGACAGGTTCTTCACCTGCTTTAATTTTATTTTGATAATCATCATACTTGTCTGCAATCAAATTTCCACATGTAAAACATCTAACTGGAATTAACATACGAACGAAAAAGTAATCAAGGATTATAAAAACCATACATGGAAATTTCGTTGCGGACGTCGCCCAGCCTGGCCAAAGGCGCTAGCTTGAGGGGCTAGTCTCTCAGGAGTTCGTGGGTTCAAATCCCATCGTCCGCACTAAAAATTATTATCTTATTTTTCTAATTTTTGTAAAGTTTTGATTAGTTCACTTCTTCTCTTTTCTTCAGTAATTGCTGATCTAACATCATCTACCAAAATTCTATTTACATCAATTTTTCTTCTAGCCTCTTTGACTACTTTATCATACATCGAAAATGTGTATAATTGAAGATACAAATTCTCCATAGTTTCAAAAATCTTTGTAGCATCATCAATATCACCAACTCTAATTTTATCAAATACCATTCTTTTTAATTCTCCAACACAATCTAGTAATCCTAAAACATATGATTCAGGCATTACTGCCATTTTTTTATCAGTAGGAATTTCTTTTTTTTCAACTATTGCAATCAATGCTGCAGCCTCTACAAATTCTTGTTCTGGAGTGATTAGATATCTTCTAAGTTGACCTGTTGCTTTTTTCTTATATTTTTTTAATAGAGTATCTGCTTGTTTTAGATTTTTTTTACCAGTTGTTAAATCCCCTTTATGGACTGCAATAATTGATCTGCTACAAAGGATGATTATCTCTCTTGTATTTTTTAATAAAAATTCTCTAGAGTCTTGAGTCTCACCTAAAGATTTTGTAATTTTAGTTAATGATGATTTTACATTTTTTAATGTCATAATTTAAAATCATTAAAAACTAGGATAAAGCCGTTTGCTAAACTCTTA
>CAYTNP010000024.1:0-3355 GCA_964439165.1 uncultured Nitrosopumilaceae archaeon
GAAAATACAAAAAAAATACTAACAGAACTTATTGATAAAATTCCTAAAACAAGAAATTGTTCATGTGCTAAAGCACTAGAAGAAGCAGAATTTTAGTCATCTACAAAAGATTCTTTTTTGAGACCTTCAGGGATAGTCAAATCACCTTGAAGTAAATTTGTTTGAAGAGACATAATTACTTCATCAATATCATAGCCCAGTTTTTCTAATTCTTTTTCAGTAGTTTTAGAAATTTTTGCACCAACATTTTGTCCACCTATCCTACCAAATGCAATTGCAGTAAAACGAAAATCATTTTCTTTAATTGTAAACTTTCCAGTAATTTTTGCAGCCATTTGACTACCATGAATATTATTTATGTGAACTTTAAGATCCATTATGTACACTAAATTTCTACAGAAGTGTTGACATTATCATCAACTAAAAAGCTCCAGTGTTTGTCATCTTCAATTTTATAATCAGTAGCTTTTAGAGAAACCATTTGTTCATCCAAACATTCGTGTTTGAGTTCACCATTTTCTTTTAGTTTAACTAATTTCCACTTGTATTTTCCTTGTTGTAATTTACAAACACTGACTGCCCATTTTGCATCAGCATCAATTTTAGGCATTCCAACCAGATCTGCTAATTCTTCAATACCAAGTTGTTTTTCCTCACAAAAGCGTTTCTTACAAACACCACATCTCCAAACATCAACTGAACCAATAGTTCTTTCATCTATGTTGACATTTACAGCACCAAAATAGACTGGTTGGTGTTTACATGTCTCAGTATCAATATTCAATGTTGTTTACCAATCCTAGCATTATTTAGTTCTTGCATCCTCATATGGTTTTTCTAAAAAAACACCAATACTATCAACTATTTTGTTTCTTTTAAATTCAATATTTTCTCTTTCACACATTTTTCTATACATGTTAACTGACGTAAACCTAGGATGCATTGACTCAAATTCTGTTTTTGAAATGTCAATAAATGCACCTAAAATCATTAATTCTTCAGATGCTTTTTGGGCATCATCAAAAGAAATTCCTAATTTCTTTGAAATAATATCAGTGGACATTTTTCCATAACAAGTCACAAGCAAATACACTTTAGCTTGAATGGGTTCAAGTTGTAATTCAGAAACTAATTGGTTCTCAATGGTAGTAAAATCCATTATTTTTAAAATAAATTCTAATTCAATAAAACATGATCTATCATAAAATCATTTTAAAAGTAATTTTTTAGATATTTTCAAAGAAAATCCCATAGCAATAAAATGAACAACTACACCAGAAATGACTCCAGTCATCAAATCATCAAAAATAATCCAAACTAAAACAAATACAATCAGAGAGGGAATGGAAATTATTGCTGCAATTATTGTCCCTCTCAAAATAATTTCTTTAATCGATAATTTGATTTTGTCATTAGACAATAGCTGGATTTTTGAAAATGGTAATAAAAACCAAAGATACTTTATATTTGGTGGATGCAAATTTTTACTGTTTGGCAAGTTACAAAGGAGCATATTCAAATGAACAATCATTAAATTTTGTAATTCCAATAATTGTAATCTTGTTTTTAGGAATAATCTACATAATGACACAACGTGCAGATTCAGGTTTTGTTAGTTTCATCTTGATTGGAGCTGCTGCATTAACCATGTTTTATTGGGTTAAAGTTCTAAAAAAGATGACTAAAGATCAAAAACCACTATACCAACAAAACAGGGAACAAGAAACAAAGAATTGGGTTTATGATCTTATCAAAAATGAAGGGGAATTTGTATTTGTTGCAGAAGTTCCTGGACCTGAAGATAAAATTGCAGTAAGACTAGTTGATGGAATGTTATACATACGTGGAACAATGGGATTCTCAAAAGAAATTCCAATAGAAGGTGCAAACAGTATGCAAATTTTTGATTTCAAATATAGAAATGGTGTCTTAACACTTAGAATAAAATAATTAAAGACTTTTTGCTAGTTCTAATTTTTGTGGCAAGTATTTGTCAGTGATGTTTGTTAATCCATATTTTGAGAAAGCCTCCAACTCTGCTTTTCTTTTTAATCTCAAAAATACATCTAATTCTTTTTTCCAAATTCCATCTTGATATCTAGGATCTTTTTGTAAATCATAACATCTCTTAATGTCAGATTCAGTCATAGGGATAGTAGGTAACTTGTATTTTTCAATATCAGTAGCCCAAACTCCAACCCATTTTGCATCAGGAACAGTCAATTCTCTTAGATGTGCAGCATTTGCTGAACCAGATTTTATAACCATTGCAATATGTTCTCCATACACATCTCCATCTGTCAAAACAATAACGGGTAATTTCATTTCATCATGAAGTCTTTTTAACAATGTTCTTGTTGAACGAGGAGCTTGCCCACCGGTGTTGATTATAATAGATTTGAATTTTTTATCAATTTGTTCTTCAACAAATCTTGTAAAAAGGCCACCTTTTTCAATTGCAATAACAATTTCAGCACTAGTATCAACTAATTCAGCAGTAGTCAAACTAGGTCCTATTGAATAGCCATCAGGGTGGTTGGATAGATTCATTGTTTTTCCTTCATATCCAGGAATTGTATACTCTATATTCAAATCACCAAAAATAGAACTTCGCTCTTCAGGGAAAATATGGAAATCTTCTCTAGGTTTTGAAGTTACAGCCTCCAAATCCACAATAATATTATCAGATTCTGATTGGTCATCAAATTCTATTGCGAAAGCCTGTGAAGAATAATAAACATCTCTTAATGTAGATGATTTTTTCTCATTTGTTAATCTATTTGCAAAAAATGCAAGCCACATTAATTGAGTAAATGATCTTAATTGAGCAGAATTTCTAGAACTTCTTAAAGCTGCATTATTCCCAAGAATATACTGTCTAAGTTTTTTATCATAAACTATGTTACTAACAGATCTACTAGGAATAGAAAATTTTGGGAATTGTCCATTATCTAAATCATCATAAATTTTTGCACCATGGCTCTTTAACATCTCAAGAATATTCTTTTGTTTATCATCAGCTTTCTTGCTTCTTTCTTTTGATTTAGTATCTTTTGATTTACTTGTTTTCAATTTCTTTCTCCTCTGGTACTAATTTTGGTTGAGCGGCTATTTCTGCATCTAATATTTTTTGAAATGCAGGTTGTTTTTTCTTTCCTGCAAGTTCTGTACAAAATTCAGCAATTAATGGGATATATTTTGCATAAAGATTTGCTCTCTTTTTTGCCATTTCAGCTTGACCTCGTTTTGACATAAATGATGCTAATTTTCTTGACAAAAATTGCAATGCTAATCTAAGCTCTCTTTCAATTTCTTGTCTATCTGCAACATTTTCTTTTCCTGCAGTTTTGTATGG
>CAYTNP010000024.1:3455-4985 GCA_964439165.1 uncultured Nitrosopumilaceae archaeon
TTTAATTTTGCAAATTCAGCAAATTTTACTGCAGTAGTTGGACCTACACGTTGAAATCTTTTTGTTAAGAATGTAGTAAGAGGTTCTCCTTGAACAGTGTTAGTGAGTTGTTTGTAATATTGACTTTCAGGATCCATATCAACTGACTTTGATTGTGAATCACCAAAATCCCAATAAAATAATTTTTTGTTTGACATGTCAATATCTTCAATTTTAATTTTGTTTAATTTTTCAAAATCCATTTTTAGAAAAGACATTAACGCAATTACAACTCTCACTTGACGTGGAAGGTTTTTCCATTTTTTCTTTGCTTTATCCATAATTGAAGTAAAACTAAGATTCTTTTTAGATAATCCTAAATCTTTTCTAACTTTTTCAATCATTGCATCATCAATTGTTGGAATTTCAAATTGAGATTCAACAATCATACGCCTAATTCTTTCAACATCAATTCCATGTGGATGAGGCCTAATTATTGTAGGTGGTGCAGGAATATCTTTTACAAATCTAGGATGACTAAATTTTTGACCCTTTGGATCATCAAAAGTTATTGAAGCATAAGGGGTAATCAAAGATGTTTCATAAACATAGTCTCTAATTTTGTTTCCTGCTTTAGAATAATCTCCCTCTAAACAAATACTAACACTAAGTCCTTTTTTTGCAACTTCTTTTGTAGTATGTTTTTGAATTACAGGTTTGTTTTTTTGAATGTCTAATAATATTTCAAAATGATTCTGGATTTTTGCATCAGATGAACTTTTTACAGTTACAGGTTTGTTAGTTGTAATTTGACCATAAAGAATGGCCATTGTTGCACCTAAACCAAACATTCCTCTTGCTTGTTTGAGACCAAATTTTGAACCATACAGTACAGTTCCAAATGCAAGTGGGATGTGCTCAGCATCAATTCCAGGACCGTTATCCTTTACAGTCAAAATGTAGGGTTTTGGGTCTGGTTTTTCAGGGTCTACAGCCTTGATTGTTAAATGAACATCAGGCAAGATACCTTTTTGATCACATGCATCTAATGCATTTTCAACAAATTCTCTAACAGCAGTATAAAGAGAACGAGTAGGATTACTAAATCCGGCTAAATCTCGATTACTGTAAAAGAATTCACTAGGCGAAATTTGATTAAATTTTTCTTTAATAGAAGACATCTTGATCTTCCCATAATTGCATTTTTTCTTGTTTTGTTCTTCTATTTGCAGCTTCTAATTTATCATAAACTGCACCATGCATTCCACCACTAGAAATAGAAGATATTGCATCAACTGCTAATCGTAATTTGCTGGCATCACCAATAATTGCAACAGTTTTTCCATAAACTGAAATATGTGTATTAGTAAGATTTTCCATATTTTTTCTTGCTCTACCACTTTCTCCAATAATTCTCCCTTTTATCCTTTCAACATTTGCATTAGACTTTCCAACAAACTCTCTAAGATCAATTACATGCAATGTATTCTCACCTTCTAACAAAGTCATAGCATTTTCAGGTGAAAAACCTCTGCCAATGGCTGTAACAAT
>CAYTNP010000024.1:5085-9252 GCA_964439165.1 uncultured Nitrosopumilaceae archaeon
CTTTTGTTAAAGAATTTTGTAATGTTACTAATATCTCTTTTAAGAAATTCTTTTGAATTTGGATGTCTAAGATCAACTGCAGAACCTAAATCAAAAACTATCAATCCATTAGAAGTTTTAAAAATATTATATTCTGAAAAATCACCATGAACTAATTTTGCCTTTTGATACATTTTTTTAATTATAGATATTGCTTGATGGTAGTCATCTTCGTCTACTTCTGAATTTAGTAATTGTTTTGCAGGAGAGCCTTTTTCACCCACAAAATCCATGGCAAGTACGTTATTTACGACATTTCGAGGATTTGGTACAGGAATTCCAGCCTCATGGCATTGAGTCAAATTACGATGTTCTTTTTTTGCCCAGAGATAGACGAGATTTTTTGTTCCTTTTTTGACATGTGAAAATCTAGGATCACCTAAAATGTATGGTTCACGTTTTTTAAAATTTGATGTGCTAACTAGATAAATCTTCAATGCAACACTAGTATTATTTTCATCAACTCCCCAAAATAAGACAGATTCTTTTCCAGCACTTACAGCACCATTAACATATGCGATGACATGATCTTTTATCATTTTATAAAGAGTCATGACAGTTGGTTTGTCTAAAACTTCATTGACAACTTTACCTTTCTTAAAACCATCATCCAAATGTTTTCGTTTAGATTTTGCATTTAGTTTATTATCAATTTTAGATTCTAATTTTTTACTAAGAATATCAGTCAAAAGAAACAACTCCAATTTGAAAAAGATTTCTTATTAAAATAGAAAATCACATGTGTTTGATTTTTAGGATAAGACAACATTTTACATTTTATAAACAATCAAGAATGGAACACCAGAAATAGTTTTAACTCCATTTTCAGATCCTATTCCAAGTTTTATTGATAAAGAAATTGTTTCTTTGCCAACCATGTTAATGATTGAAGAATTTTTTAACAAAGATGTTGCTTCTTCTTTTTCAATTAATTTTTCACCATAATAGCTTTTACTGATATTCATATCTAATTCATCTTGAGTTATTTTTTTTCCTAACAAATCTGCATCACAGATATTTAGCATGTTATTATTTTGATAATTTGTTACTCGTACAGAAAATGGCATTATGCATATTTGCCTTTTAGAGTTGATTTAGCACCACATGCCTCACAAATTAAAAATGAAATTCTATTTTCTTTTAGAATTTTTGTATCAGGGCTTTTACATGTAGGACATTCAAGATAATCTTTAACATAAATTTGAAACAATCTAGTAAAATCATCAGGAGCCCTTCTTCCAACAAACATTGCTTTGTCACCTAATCTTTCAGCAGGAACTGCAAATTCTTTTGAAAGATATTGTAAGACTTTATCAGGATCTCTACGTAATTTTTTTGGGAATTCTGAAAAATTACGTAAAAACGTCTTTTGTCCTTCCCACATTACATCTACTATTGGAAGTTCAAATCTCTCAGAAGTGCCCTTGTTAGGGTCACCCAACTTATCTTCAATTCGTTTGAGTAAATTTTCATAGTCTGACTTGGTCACTGAAAAATAGTGTAGACTAGACCCTATATGGGTTTTGAAAAAGAGAAGTCGTGTGGACTTTTTTTAAGACTATTCTTTTGGCATGGCGCCAATTCGGAATACGTTAGTTCCACATTCTGGACATGTACCTTTTACGGCAGGACGTCCATTCTTTAGTTTAGTTTCTTTGGGATCTTTGATGTCCCTTTTTTCTCTGCATTTTACGCAATATGCTTGAACCATTCTAAAATTTCTCAAACATAGTGGTATTTAGGAAGAGCCTGTGAATATTATTTTACTATAGGCTAGATGTGCGTAAATTTTTTTATGCACGAAAAAACAGGAAATGATAAAAATTTCAAATATTTATAGAATTACTTGAAAAAAAATCATTTACAAGATACCATATGAGGTATTTTCTAGTTTTTCTCAATAAAATGAGAATTCTTTAAAAGATTATCAGTTATAAACTCCCAATTCATAAAATTACAAAATGGCAACAAAAAAAGGAATTACAGTTACAATTATTATTTTAGCAGCAATCACAGGTGCAAGTTTTCTATTATACTTAGCACCAGAAAATACTGAAACAACATTTGTTGTTTCAGATTATGGTGGATATATTGACGGAGTAAAAAATATTCATGAAGTATTACAAGAATCAATAGAAATAGAATATCAAAATCTTCTTGAGGGTGAAATTTCTCCTGAGGATTATATTTCAGCAGCTGAAGTTACATCATCACAGGTAACTTCACAAATAAGTGAATTTGTCACATCAAAACCCCCTGAAGAATGGCAGAGTAGTTACATTAGCTATATGGATGCAATGAAAAAATTCAATTCATATATTGGAGAAACTAAAGTATTGGCAAATTTAATTGAAAATAGTAGTTCAGATGAAGAAATTAATGAAACAATTCAAAAAATAGAACTATTGAAAAAAGAATCAAATGAATTTGTTATAAATTCAGATAAGACAAGACCCTAGCCTCAAAACCTAATTTTACTAATTATAAAGATTGGAAATCGTTAAAAAGCAATTCTGTAATAAAAATAGAATGTCTCAACGCTCAGACAAGGTTGAAAAGGATGTCAATGCGTCTACTGCAAATAAACTACTAGTGATTTGTATTGATAGGGATAATGACGTAGGAGACAAAGCAGGAATTGTAACTCCAGTTATAGGTAGAGATGCATGTATTGAGGCAGCACAAAGATTGGCATTAGAAGATCCAGAAGATGCAGATTCAAATTCCATTTTTTCAGCAATTAAAACATATGAAGATTTAGTCAGTAAAGGTTACCAAGTTGAAGTCATAACAGTAGCTGGGGTTCAAGATAGAGGAGTTCAAGCTGATGAAAAGATTCTCGCAGAAACAAAAAAAGTTTTAGAAGTATTTCCAGCAAATGGAGCAGTAATTGTTTCAGATGGGGAAGATGATGAAAGTGTCATTCCAGTTATTCAAAATGTGTTACCAGTAGTTTCAGTTCAACGTGTAGTAATGAAAGTTAGTAGAAGTGTAGAATATTCTTACGCAGTTTTTGGAAAATATCTAAAAATGATTGCTTATGATACAAAATATTCAAAATTCTTTTTAGGTGTTCCAGGAATTCTTTTGTTAATTGGAGGGGTAGCTACAGTTTTTGGTTACACAGCTGAAATTTTTGCAGTTCTTGTAAGTATTTTAGGTGGAGCATTTTTGATTAGAGCGTTTGATATTGATAGAGTCTGGTCAAGTTGGTCCAAACCGACGCCGATGGGTTTTATCAGAATGTTTACAATGGTTGCAGGAGTATTACTAATTTTATCATCAATTCCAGCTGGTATTAGTTCAATTGATTCAAATTTAATTGAATCAGATTCTCAATTTATTTTAAAAATTACAGATAAAATAATTCTGGGACAATTCCTTTCTGGAGCATTACCAGTACTATGGATTGGTATGGGTTCAATATTTGCAGGAACATTACTTAGTAATTGGATTGGGGGAGTTCCAAGACAAATTAGTGATATTTTAAGAATAATTGTTTTGGGATCGTTATATCCAACAATGTTACAATTTACAAACATCATGATTCATGATGTAAATTCATTAACGCTAGTTCCACCTCTTTTAGGAGGACTAGCTGCCACATTGATTTCAGCTACAATTCTCTTTAAAAAATATAGAAAAAATAAAGATCAAGAAATGATTTCAGATTAAAGCCATTTCTAGGCACGAAAAAACAACTTTTTGAAAAACACTGATATCATCTTTAATCCATTAATCATCTAAAGGTGAGAAAAAATAAGTAAATTAAAAGAAATTATTTTCCAATTATCTGGACTATACAAGATTTATGGTAAAAGATTAGAAAGTGAAATCCAAAATGGAGATATTCCAAATCATGTTGCATTAATTTTAGATGGTAATAGAAGATGGGCAAAAAGACATCTTTCAATGCCAAAAAAAGGACATTGGAAAGGTGCTGATGCAGTTGAAAATCTTCTTGATTGGTGTGAAGAATTTGATATCAAAATTGTAACACTTTATGCATTATCAGCTGAGAATCTAAATAGAAATGATGAAGAATTGGATCATCTCTATGAATTAATTCAAATGAGATTAGAAAAATTGTACAACGATCCAAGAATTCATAGATGTAAAATGAGAGTT
>CAYTNP010000024.1:9352-14719 GCA_964439165.1 uncultured Nitrosopumilaceae archaeon
TTTTTGATGTGGCAGAGTGCATATAGTGAATTAGTATTTATGGATATTTTTTGGCCTGAATTTAGGAAAATTGATTTAATGCGAGCAATTAGAACTTTTCAGGTTAGAAAAAGAAGGTTAGGAAAATGATTGAAGAAACTTCAGCAGGAATTGTTTTGTTTAGAAAAGAAGATTCAAAAAATGTATTTTTATTATTACATTATCCATCAGGGCATTGGGATTTTGTAAAAGGAAAAATGGAAAAAGATGAGACAACTCATGAAACTGCCATTAGAGAAACCAAAGAAGAAACAGGAATTACAGACGTTGAATTTTTAGGTGGTTTTGAAGAATGGATTGAATATAATTTTCAATATCAGGGGGAATTAGTTCAAAAAAAGGTAGTTTTTTTCTTGGCAGAAACTAAAACTAAAGAAATTGAGATATCACATGAACATCTTGGTCATACATGGGAAGACTACAATAATGCAATGGAGAAAACAACATTTGATAATGCAAAAACAGTTTTAACAAAAGCTCAAGCGTTACTTTCCAAAACTCTGTAGTTGTAATTCTTTAGCAGTATTAACTGGATTTTTAGAATTTAGAATTGTTCTTCCAACAATCAAATAATTTGTTCCAGATGAAATTACTTCTTTTGCACTACCACCCTGAGTTCCAACACCAGGAGAGAAAATACTCAAATTTTTTCCTGCTTTTTTTGAACAGTGTTGAATAATTTTTGGAAAAGTTGCACCAACTACAATGCCATCAACTTTTGCAGTTAAAGCCCAATTCAAAAACAATTGGTATAGTTGTTGTTTTTTACCCATTTTTACTTCCATATCATACGATAATTTAGCCTCAGGGGCACTCATATGACATAAAGTGATAACACCTTTTTGATTTTGATGAGCAGATTTTACTAGATTTTTTAAACTATCTAGTCCCATGATAGGATTTGCAATAACTGCATCAAATCCTAATTTCCATAAATTTTCTGCAGTAACCCTGTTGGTATTTCCAATATCATTTAATTTGATATCAGCAATTGTTTGTAGGCCATACTTATGAGCAGTTTTATTGATTTTGAGAATATCTTTACCACTGAGAGGTAAAAGTAGGTGAAAATTTAATTTAATTCCACAAAGATATGGATGTAATTTTTTGATATTTTGAATTGTTTTTGTTTCTAAATTTTTTACTGTAGGATCATAATCATTGGCAAGAATTACTTTTCCGTTAGTTTTTGAGATCTTTGAAAGTCTAGTTTTGAAGGTGTGCATAATCAACCAAAGGATGGGTCTCTTTTAATTTTATAATTTTGATGTATGAATAACCGTGTTCAGAAGGATTATCAACAAAAGTTGGTTCATATCCATTTGAAGATGAAAATTTTAAGAATGGTTTGTTCGGATCGCTGTTTAAAACAACATGACAATAGTATGAAGTGCCCTCATCATTAAAATTCATGAAAACGCCAAGTAGCCATTTATCATTATGTGGAAACAAGAACAAAGGAAATGGAATTTCATCAAAACCCCAAGTCAGTTTTGCAAGACTAGAAGTATCCTCAAGTTCAATTGGTTGATATCTATCGAGAGTTCCGTTTCCAGGTTTGAGAGTTTTTGGAAGAGATTTAATTTTGATTATAGGAGAATATAGTTTACTAGAATCAGAAGTAGAATCAACTATTTCAGATTCTTCTTTTCCGCCTTTTAGTCCATAGCACAGATAATGTCCATGATGTTCTAATGGAGTAAAATAAACAATTGGTTTTTCTTTTAAAATATCCATTTGTACTGATAAAATTTTTTGTCCATTATGATCATGTAAAAAAGAAACACGAGGTGCACGCTCAAGTGCACATACGAGCCTAGAAAATTCTAAAGTTGAATTTACTTGTACATATCGAGGTAATTTATCAGAAGAAGTGTTTTGAGATTTTTCCACGAAGATTTTCAACAGATAATCAAATTAAACTTATCCAAAATAATGGAGCCTAGCTTCTTCTATCAACAACATCATTAACTGCTGGGCCAGTTCCAATAATTGTTACAGGTAATTTGAGTTCATCTTCAATATTTTTGATAAATGATTTTGCATCAGTAGATAATTCATCAAAAGAAGTTTTTCCTGCACAATCAGAAAATAAAACATCTAATTTTGTAATTGAGATTTGTGTTGCACCATTGAGCATGATTGCACGCCTAGCTAAATCAAAATCAAAATCAGCTGCACGTCTTTGACGACCAGTAACAGTTCCAAATTCAGACCATCCTTTTTTCTCAGCCTCATCTAAAGAAAGTTCTTTGTCAAGAGGGCCTGTTCCAACACGCGTAACATAAGATTTGAAGACTACAATAACTTCATCTACTTTAGTAGGACCAATTCCCACATCAGCACAAATTCCTGAAGCAGTTACATCCTTTGAAGTAACAAAAGGATAGGTTCCATGCCACAAAGAAAGAAATGTTCCTTGAGTACCTTCAATCAAAACATGCTCATTTGCAGATAATGCAGAGTTTATCTCAAGAGGCACATCAGTGATTAAAGGAGACAATGAATCAAAATCTTTTGCAAGTTTTAACACTCTCATTGCTCTATCAGAATTGGCAGGACCAGTTCCAGAACCAGTACTACCTATTTTCTCTTTTAATTCCCCTTTAGAATCACGAGTCAAATGGGTTTCTTCAATAATTCCACAATGTTTATCGATAAAGGAACGTCCTGAAACATCAAAATCTTCAATCTCTTTATGTAACACATCAGGATTAATGACTACACCTGGACCAATCATCACTTTAGCATCTTTGTTTAGAAATCCACTTGGGAGCATTCGAACTTTGTATACTTTATCACCATCTCTAATGGTATGACCAGCATTAGGACCAGCACCACCACGAACTATGATTTTCGGATTATCTTTAATTGCCAAATAAGAGATGATTTTTCCTTTTCCTTCATCTCCAAAAAAACCTCCAACAACAACAGTTGATGTCATATTGATGAACCGCTATTTCGTTTATTTAAGCTAAAGTGTTTCAACATGATTTTATATCCAAGATCAATTCTGTGAGATCGATGGTTGGAGAAAATTTCGCAGGAAACATCATAGTTAATTTGGCAAATCTTCCAGATTTTTTAAGAAACCCTATTTTGAAAAAAAGAATGATGGAATTTTTTTCATTAGTAAAACCAGATCAAGATGAGGTCATAAACAATGCACTAGAAGCAGGACCTACGATTCCATTTCCAAATTTTGCAAAGCTTTTCAAAACATGGCTAAAGATTTTGGCAACTCTTTCTGAAGAACAAAGAGAGGGATTATTTTTGGCATATATTTCAGAAATATCTAAAAATCCACAAAAACTAATCGCATTTAATTTAGATGGAATTTTAGAGATATTTCTAACATTAGAAGAAAATGAAAAAGATGTTATTTCAAAGACAGTTAAAAAAATTATCAGTAATTTAGATGAAGAGCAAAAAAGAAAAGTTATGATTGTTGTTCCAGATAATGCTAAAGTACACTTGAAATTTTAGTTATTTACAGGCTCGTCTGGTTTTCTGTTATCTTCATTTGAATAATCAATAACTTCTCCTTCAGGAGACAAAACACCTACAAAGATTTTTTCATGTTTTTTTAGTAATTTTCTGTGATCAAGCATAGACATGTCAAGTTTCATTTCATTCATTACCATAATTTGATATTCTTTCCATTCAGCCCAACATTTGTTACAGGTGGGATATTTTTCAGCAACTACACCAAGTTGTTCTGTATCAGGAATGGAATTCTTACACTTGGTACAAGTTCTACTCATAGAAATTCAGGATAAGAAACTCCTTTTATCTTTTATTGAATGTAAAGTAATAATAGTTAACAAAGTAAAATAGGTCTCATGAAGATCAAATGTCCAAAATGCAATGAAGATGCAGAATTGGCAATGGATTATTCAGTTGTTAAATGCGGTTCATGTGATTTAGATATGAGTTATGGGGAATACATAAAATTTGTAGCACATAACCAATCAAAATATTCGGATATTTTAGGAGATTATGCAGGTAGTACAGAAGGCCAAACTGCAGGTTCATTAGATGAATGGGATTAACAATTTTGTTAAATCATTCATCAGATTAAAATAATTAGTAAAACGCTCATCTAGTTATCATTGGAATTTTTGCTAGAAAATATTCTTAATCTTGTGGGATTTTTGATAGGATTTGCCATAGGAATCATGTCATTAATTGGATTTAGAAATACAGGCAGTCCAACATTGTTTAGACTCACACTAGCATTTTTTTCAATCAGTATAGGGTTTTTTGTCATATGGGCAGGATACATGGCAGAAGACTTTGTCATACAATCAGGAAACATAGAGCGATGGATTCAAACATTAGGAATTGCAATTCAAACTGTAGGATATTTCTTTATTGCATTTTCACATAGCATAAAATCATTTTTTCCAAAATCAAGTTATTTCAGATCAGTTGGATTTTTTCCATTATTCTTAGTATCATCAGTTCAGTTAGAACATATTTTCAGATCAGTTTCATTCATTTTACTAGCTTATGGAGCCATTGAAACAATGCTATCCTATTTTGAAAACAGAAACAAAGGTGCAATCTCAGTTTCTGTAGGATTAGCATTATTAGCTTTTGGAGAATTTTTGGGATGGTATTCTTTTGTTTTCCCAGACTCACTAATGTATCCAGCATCAATGATTATCAAAATTGGAGGATTACTTGCATTGTTTATCCCAGTGAGCAAAGTGCCATTAACTAAGATAAAATTTGATGAAGAGATAGAATAATCAAAAATCAGGCTCAAAATTCAAAATATCATAGATTGGTCAATTTCTTTTATCTTTTTGGTATATCAGAAAATATCAATGGGCTATCATAGAAATTCTTGAAAAAAGAATTGAGCAATGGCAGAGTATAGAACCCATATGAAGATTATTGGAGATATTTTATCAACTACAAGAGATGATCTTCAAGATGAAGATGGGGCAACAGTTACTTATCTAATTAGAAAAGCAAACATTTCTCATTCTAGAATTTCAAGAATTCTAAAAACCCTAGTGTCACAGGGATTATTAGAAAGAGTAGATTCACAAGGTTCAAACAAATACAAAATTAGTCAAAATGGAAGGGAATTTTTACAAGCATACAATTCATTTACAAAATTTGCTGACAACTTTGGATTGAATATCTAGTCATCAGTTTCTTCAAATTCATCTAATTCATCATCAAAATCATCTTCAAAACCTGTTTCATTTTCTGAAGATAGCAACATAACAGACAATTAAAAATCATGAAGTGTTAAAAACGTATTCAAAAGTAAATAATAATTAAACAAAAAATTAGAAAAATAATATTGAAAGT
>CAYTNP010000025.1:0-11215 GCA_964439165.1 uncultured Nitrosopumilaceae archaeon
TCAGCAAAAACAGGAATAAAAAATTATGATGAACCTGAAAAGTTTGATGCACCTCAAAGTGGACTAACACAAAGAGTAATTCAAGTTTCAGAGAGTATGAAAAGTCAATGCGATGATGAATTCAAAAATGAATTAGGAGAATTTGATTCAGATGAAATTGAAGTAGAGTGGTTTAATTGTATTAATGAGGCTCAAAAATGGAAAATTGACCATCTTCCTTAAGTAAAAAATCCAGAATTATAACAAATCTGATTTCTGCAACAAATCCAAAATAGAATTCAATTCGTCAGCTAGTTGTTTTTTTTCTAAAGGAACAGGTTTTGAGAATTTCAATGGAAACGTCACAGTTAACATATCTTGATCAGTATGAGATATTCTAATTGAATGAGATTGATTCATAATTTGAGAGAGAAACTTTTCCCATTTTTGTAAGTGTTGAGAAACTCGGGTAACATTTTCTTGTACATTTGATAAAGTGGTATCCAAGTCAGTATCAAATAAACGAAATTTAACAAGAGGAATCATCATCAATCCCCCAGTAATTGGATCATGATTTTTTTGCATTGATAAAATAAGCTCTTCAGATTTTTCTTTTGGGAAAATATCACCATAATCAGGATCAAAATATCCTGCAATCATTTTTTTTGAATCATAAATTCGAAAATAATCTTCATCAGATTCTAATTTCCACAATAATTTGAAAATAATTTGTGAATAAATAAACGATTAATCTAAAGACAATTAAATAAACAAGATAACAAATGGAAAATAATGGCTATTTCTAAAGAAAACAAAGAGTTTATCGACAATCTAATTGACTATTACATCAGCGAATCAGAATCATATAGACAGATTGCAGAAAATTTTGTGCCAGAAGTAGAATCAGTGCCAGATACGGCATTTGGAATCATTACAGGATGTGTGTATTCGGGATTTTTACAAGCATATCAGAATCAACAACTTACACCAAGTCTTGAAGATGTAAGTGAGTTTAATAAAATGATTAAAGAGCGGGCACCCATAATCAAAAAATCAATTTTGGAGCCTAAAATGATTGAAAAAAATGACCAAAAACCATCAGATAAAGAACCAAAAGAAGATTCAAAAGAAGATAGCGAATAATTTTCAAATCAATACAGTTTAATTTCAATTCAAAATTATCAAAATCATGAAAATAGATGGCAGTAAAATAATTTTTTATCTTGGGGTCTCATCTGCAGTAGTTACAGCATCAGTAGTAATGTATTTTTCAATTCGTTAAAGATAAATCATCAAAGAAATCAAATAAAACAATGTCAGCAACTAACGAGTTTAAAATCACACAAATTGTAGATAATGGGCAAATGATACAATTAACACTAGTTGAGAATGTTTCAACAGAACCAATATCACAAAAACAGATGATTATAGAGAATGTTTCAAAAAAATTAGATTCAGAAACTAAAGAACAAGTAATGCCACTTCTTGAAGCAATAATGTCTGCACAACCAACAGTTAACATCAAATCATATCAACAAACACAAATTACAATGGCAATGCCAAAATCAAGATATGACAACATGGGAAGACCACAAGTTGGCAATACCATTTCAGTGGATTTGAAGAAAAATTAAAGATTAGAATTAATCTCATCCATACTATGCAACGGTAATGAACATGAAAAATTCTTACAAATTAGAACAGATGTTTTTGATTCAAATGTTTTTCCGCTAAAGAATGGGTATTGTGATAAATTTTCTAATTGAGTCGAATCATCAATTACAACTCTAAATGAATTTGGCAAATAGATTTCATTGAGAGACTCACAGATATCAGAATTTTCATTGTTTATGATTGTAATTTCTACAGGATTTTCTAAATAGATTGCAATTGTGTTTAGTAAATATCCAAATCCAAATGGGTTTTCTGCAGCCATTTGTGCCTGAGATTCTAAGATTTTAGTAGAGATTTCAAGGAATTTTTGATTTTGAGAGAAATGAAACAATCTCAACATTGCAAATGACGAAACAGAATTTCCTGAAGGCAAAGACAAATCATAATTGCTTTTTGGACGAATGATTAATTTTTCATGAGAATCAGAAGTCATAAAGAAACTGTTATTTTCTGAATCCCAGAAATGGTCCACTAAATAATATCCCAACTTTAATGCTAATTCAAGATATTTTGAATTTGCTTGAATTTCAAAGACATCAAGTAATGCATTTACAAAGTAAGAATAATCCTCAAGATAGCCATCAATTTTTGCATTACCGTTTTTGTAAGTTCTTAATAGTTTGTCATTTTCAAAAAGATTGTCTTCAATAAATGAAATGCATTTTTTTGCAGCATCAAGATACTTTGAATCTCCAGTTACTCGATAACCCTTTGCAAAAGCAGTAATCATCAAAGAATTCCATGAAACCAAAATTTTATCATCCAACTCAGGTGAAATTCTAGAATTTCTTACTTTGAGTAATTTTTCAGAACCAGAAATTAGAATTTCTTTGACTTTGTCTTCAGTTATTCCGAAATTAAATGCGACATTTGAGAGATTCAAATTATTGCATAAAATATTGTTACCTTCCCAATTTCCACCATCAGTTACATCATAAAATAAACAAAAAACATCTGCATCATCACCTAAAATTTCTTTAATTTCTTTTTTAGACCAGACATAAAAATTCCCCTCAACACCTTCAGAATCTGCATCATATGCAGAATAAAATCCGCCTTCAGGAGAAGTCATATCACGTAAAACAAAATCAAGTGTTTTTTTCATCACATCAAGATAGAAAGGATCTTTTGTAATCTGATAGGCTTCTGCATAATTTACTGGAATTAGGGCATTGTCATAAAGCATCTTTTCAAAATGAGGAACAAGCCATTTTGCATCAGTTGAATATCTATGAAATCCACCACCAATTTGATCAAAAATGCCGCCATTTGCCATTTTTTTGAGAGTTTTGAGCCCAAATTCTTGGAATTTTGTATGCCTAGATAGTTTAGCATAATGAAACAAAAATGAGACATTTGCAGCATTAGGAAATTTTGGTGCAGCACCAAATCCACCATAAGTAGAATCACCTAATTGAAATAAATTCAAAGCTGCCTCATCAAGAATTATTCTATCAATTTTTGAGGGAACAGTAATTTTTTCTGTTTTTTGTAATGTGTCAAGAAATTTTTCAGCAGATTTTTTAATATCTTTTGGTTTTTCTTTCCAAGCTTGAGATAGTTGTCTGCAAATACTACCAAAACCAGGACGCCCATAAGAATCCAAAACTGGAAAATAAGTTCCAACATAGAATGGTTTTTGATCAGGAGTAAGGAAAATACTTAATGGCCAACCACCCTGGCCAGTTGCTATCTGACAAACTTTTTGATAGATATCATCAATGTCAGGTCTTTCTTCACGGTCTACTTTGATGTTTACGAAATTTTCATTCATAAATTCTGCAACATCTTCATTTTCAAATGATTCGTGAGCCATCACATGGCACCAATGACATGCACTATACCCAATACTTAGAAAAATTGGTTTGTTTTCATCTTTGGCTTTTTTTAATGAAACCTCATTCCAGCCATACCAATCTACAGGGTTATTGACGTGTTGTAGTAAATATGGACTAGATTCAGATGCAAGATGATTTTCTACCATGAATAATCAGATTTGTCACAATATTTGTACTTAGACTAACCCCAAATACCTCTGCCTTCAGTTAATTCATAAATTCGGACATTAATTTTTTTCAATAATTTTTCTTTTGATTTATTGGCTTTTTTGTCATGAGAATAATCTTTTTTTTCAATTAATTCTTGTAATCTTGTTAATTGGTCTAGTGTAAGATTTTTGAATTCATTTTTTGAGCTGGTTACTAGTTGAAGTAAAGCTACTCTCTCACGATCTTCTTCAGAAAGTTTGTCCACATTTATCTTCAAAAATACTCCTTTATCTTTCTATGAGAAGCAGAAAAAATAGGAAATAATCTTTGTACAAATGTTTGTTAAAAAATTAATTTTTTATACAAATGTATAGAATTTTAAAATTAAATTTAAATTTCATTAAATGATGAAATGTTCATGAGTCAAATACTTGTGAGCAATCAAAAAAGAAATTCGCTAGTATTCATAGGGATTCTAGGTATCTTAACAGGACTAGTGTTTGTTCTAAGCTAATTGTTAATAAAAAATCAATAATTAGATTTTTTAAAATTAGAGAATCTTAAAATTCCCAAAAATATTTTGAAATCTATGGAGAAAATGCGTGCAATGGTTCTATCAAAATGCGCAGAAATTGAATCAAATCCCCTAAAACTAACAGAGATTGATAGACATGAAATTAAACGTCCTAATGAGATTTTACTAAAAATTGAAGCCTGCGGTGTTTGTCATTCACAGTTACATGGGATTGAAGGGGATTGGCAAGACATTGGAATTCCACCTACACTTCCAACAGTTCCAGGACATGAAGTTGTTGGCAAAGTTGTTGAGATTGGAGAAGACGTAACTAAATTCAAAGTTGGAGATAGAGCAGGAATCACTCCATTGTTAGAGGCTTGTCAAAAATGTCAATATTGTAAAGAAGGAAAAGAGTATCTTTGTGAATCATCAATAATCTTAGGTGAATCAACAAAGGGAGGATACACAGAATATGTTACAGTTACAGAAGATTTTGCAACCAAAGTTCCAGAATCAATGAAGTCAGAATATGCAGCACCATTATTTTGTGCAGGAATTACAGCTTTCAAAGCAGTAAAAGCTGCAGAACCCCAAACTCATAAAAAAATTGGAATTTTTGGAATTGGAGGCGTTGGGCACATGGCAATACAATTTGCCAAAGTTGAAAACTCTGATGTCATTGCATTTTCTAGAACACAAAAGCATCTTGATGTTGCAAAAAGATTAGGGGTAATTGATGCAATAAAGTTTTCAGAAAATCAAGAAGAGTTTTTATCAAAACTAAAAGAAAAACATGGAACCCTTGATGCAGCAATTGTTTTTGCACCAGCAGATATTGTTACAGATACTGCAATTAAATCAGTCAAAAAAGGAGGATTAGTAGTAATTGCCACAGTTGGAGAAAATCCATCATTTATGGCATTTGAAGAAAAAACAATTAGAGGAACATTGATTGGTTCAACTAAAGATATGGAACAAGTAATCAAAGTGTGTGATGAAAATAATCTAGAAGTAATCACTCAGACATTTCCATTAGAGGATGCAAACGTTGCACTCAAAAAGTTAAAGGATTCAGAAATTGATGCTAGAGGGGTTTTAATTCCTTGATGCTAAGGAATGAAGTTAAAAATTGAATTGTAAAAGATGTCATCATACTGATGAAATACACATGCTAAATGAGGAAAGTAACTCAATAATCAAGGCTGGAAAATGTCAAATTCCAAACTGTACATGCCAGCAATACTTGGATCCAATTAATACAATTGACGAGGATTTACTGTAAGAATTCATATATCAAAATCATTTTGTAAAATCATGGAAAAACACAAGCCTTCTGAAGAAATGATTAAAGAATTAGACAATATGTTATCAAAAATCAATGCAATGGAGATTGTTGCATCAGATAATTTTCAAAAAAATTCAATTAAAATCATGAGAGCGTTAGTTGAAGGACAAATGCATTCAATTAATGAGTTTGATCATTTGAAAAAAGCACTAGACTTGTTGACGTTACAACTATTTGATGTTCAAAATAAAGTCAAGAATTAAGTTTAGTATCACTGATACCACATCCAGTACATCGGTATAATGTAGATGTTTTAAGATCCTTTTCTTTTTTCATTTCAGCCCCACAACACAAACAAAGAACTTTTTCATCATTTGAATTTCGAACTACATAATCAGGTTTTTCTGGAATTATTTCATCAGAATTACATATTGGATTATATCGAGATTTTATTTTATTTAGAATTGCAATTCTATGATCATTACTTGATTCAAACAATGGCAAAATTGCTAGATGAAGAGATTTTTCAGAAAGACCTTCTTTTACCCAACATGGAAAATGAGAATGTTCTGTAAAAAATGAAGAATCATCAGTTTTTTCACAATCTCCAACATACAAAATATTGAATTTATCTTTCTCACGAGAAAGTATGAGATATACCAATTTTTCCATAGGTGGTCCCCATTCATCAAGAGGAATAGGTCCAAGAAACTCATATTGAAGAATTTGAATGCTCAATGATGGGATTTTAGTGTACTAGTTTTTCTTTTTTTCGAAACTTGTCACCATAGTGGTAAATTTTGATCGCAAATTGCAGACTTGAAAAGATTAAATTCAACAATAATGGATTGCACGTAAATGAAAGAGCCTCACAATCGTGCAAAAGTAGGTTATGCTATGATTGTAGTGTCAGCTAGCCTTGCAGTAGTAGGACTAATGGGATTATTCATGGCAGATGATGTTCTTTATGCAGATAATCTTCAAAGAGATAGTACAAATCATTTCAATGAATGTAAAGCAAATGATTTCATAACTGATGATTGTAAAAAATACTGTGATAGAATTAATACTGAAATCTCAGGTGTCTTTACTAAAAATTGTGATTAATCTAATATCCGTTTCCAAAATCTTCTAACATGTTTTGATTTTTGGTTAATCTATTCATTGCATAAAATGCACCACCAACAATTCCTGCTTGATAAAAGGTATACAAGAAAACTCCAGAAGAGGTAGGATCCGATTTTGTAAAACTTAACACGAGCATTGTGAAAAATACAAATGTTCCAACAAAAGTTACCATTCTATTTAAAAATCCGTTACTCATTCCAACTATTCTCTTAGTGGCTGCTGCCATCAATGTGATACTAGTAAGAATCAAAAATGTTGCACCACCATTTGCAGTAACAAAAGAGTTTAGCCAAGGAAGTAAACCATCTTCTAAAATAGATACAGTAGGCATTATACTTCCACCATTTATTGCAAAGTTTACAGAACTAAACATCCCTCCCATTACAAAAAAGAACAAGAAAATTTTTGCAATTGATCTTTTAATTGGACTACGAATTTCTGATGGTTTTACAGCTCGCTCAGTTATTCGAACCCCATAAAGAAATCCAACTGCCATAGCAGGTAAAAACATCAAATTAATCAATATTGGGGATTCTTTGTTAATTGCTTCAATTTGAGGGTGGAAAATTAGAAATAATATTACAGCAAGAGATGCAGATGCACCAAATAACATCAAACCCAAATACTTGTGATCATTGGATTCTAGAGAACTTTCCCAGTTGTACATTTTTTAAAATATTGAGAAAATCATTAAAGCTCAAATCCAAAAATCATTTGGTTAAATTATCAATTCTCTTTACCCTTTTTAGGGCAAGGTAGGAACAAATGTTGTGAAAGCAAGCACAATTTTAGGCATTATTGGAGTAATCATCCTTGTTTTAGGTGGAATTTTTCATCTTCAAGGGCACTCAGTTGTAGGACCAGAATCATCATTCATGTATTCAAATCCAGACTGGATTACATATGGAATTCAGATTCTCATCGTAGGTGTAATTATAATAGGAATTTCAATCGGGATTAAAATTTCAAAAAATTACTGATTCATTGCACGAAGAGTTATGGTGCTACGGATTTTCTGTAGTTTTCTAATTTTAGAGGTAATGATTTCATTCATTTCAGATGCAGACTCTGTAACAAATTCTGCAACAATATCATAACTGCCAAATGTTATCAAACAATTTTTTACTTCAGGAATTTCTTTTAATTTTGAAAGTAATGTTTGTTCTTCTCCCATTTCACAGCTAATCAACATGTATGCTTTATCCATAATTATAATTTCTTAAAAAACATCAACTTAAAGACATCTAATGAATTGAAAACCGATCTCAAAAACCAGCAACCATTGGATCTTGAGGTTTCATTATCTCCCTTAAGATAATTGTTGCAAAAGATCCACGAGATAAAGAAAATTCTACAATATTTTCATGTGCAGAATAATCAGAGCAATGAATTGCTGCTTGTCTAAACCCACCTTCACTACTGACTTCTTGCATTTCTTTTATGAAAAAATCTTTTGGAGTTATCTCTTCGTGTTCTAATACTTTGGAGATTTGGTAATCAAATCTAGTTTTCTTGTAGTAAGAATAACCAACAAAAGGTAATGCTAAATTTTGATCTAAACCTTTAACATATTTTCCAATTATTCCTTTAAAATCAAAGCATACATCACCAGATTTTGCTTCAAACAAATCCTCACCATCAGAAAATGCAATACTCAAAGATTTATTGAAAATAAAAGACTGGTATGCCTGAACATAAAATCGCCTCAAAGAAACAGGTATTGCACGAATTGCCTTTAGAGGATCATCATGCTCAATCATTTCTTTTAGAACAATTCTTTCAATATCCATTTGAGGAGGAACAGAATCATAGAATTTTTTATAATTTTCTTTATCTGCTAATTTTTCTCGAATTTCTGTATTTTCTGCTGAATCATATTTTGAGGTAAAAGACAAAATCAAATCAACGGCTTTAGCAAAATCCCTTCCTAAAATGGTCTTACCAATCAGATGAGTTACAGGTCTTTTTGAGCCAAATCTTTGATATCCATAAAAATTTAGAATTTTATCACTATCTGAAAAAGAGTTCAATCCATCTGAGCATCCAGAAATTTTAATTTTAAAATGATTACCAATCATATCTTTTTTAGATAATGGTTTTTTTGTAAATCCAATTTGTTCTAAAGAATATTTTTCAGAAGAGAAATTCTCAATTGCTTTACCTTTGTTTCCAGAAAAAACAAATTGTTCAGTAATAGCAGAAGCATCTTTTAATCCAAGTGATTTTAAATGAATACCTTTTTTTCTAAAAATATCAGATAACGCATGATTCGTATCAATTTTTTTCTTTTTTAATTTGTAAACGGCATAACCAATATTATCAGAAATAGAATTTTGAGATTTTTCAGAAATTACTTCTGAAACTTGGAAATCTTCAGGAGTTACTCGAATGGTACCGTCAATTCCTTTAAAATCAGTACTGTAAACTGAAATTCCAATTTGGGAATCTAAATCAGGTATCACTCTATTGTCACTGTAATGAATTTACTAACTGCAACATCAGAAGATTGTGCGCCAAGTAGAATTTTGTAAACACCAGGAACTGCATCATCAGAAGCTGAAATCTCTGTATGAATTGGTCGTGGTGCATCAAAGTCTAATTGAAATGATTTAGGAGTAGAATGCTCTAATGTGACACTCAAAAATTCATGAGTTGGGTTTGTGATTAATGATACACCAAACAAATCTTTTTGAGAATTTGGCGATATAATGTAATTGAAATGTTGAGATTCACCAGGTGCCAAAGTAATTGAATCTGCACCCAATTGAATTTCAATTGGAAGAGGTACTGAAGTATCAACTACGCCAATATTGTTTTCAACCCATTCAGTAAACCAAATTTGTTCACCGTGAATAGTAAAATCAAAGACTTGTGCTAAACCACAATTAGCAATCATCTGGCCTGTTCCAGGATCACAGTCACCCCAGTTAGGATTCTTTGATGGGACTTGGTATTCTATTAATGATTGAGATTTTGGATCCATCACAGAAATGTTATTTGCAGTTTGTGCATTAAAGACAATTCTTCCTTGATCATCAGATTCAATCCAATAAGGTCTAGAGATGGGTGATTTGACAACGCCTGTTTGATTTCCATATGTTTCAAGTAAAGGATCTGCAGTAACATACTGAGTGAATTCTTTAGTTAAAGGATCAAAATTGAAGAAAGATGATGAAGTGGTATCTGCTAACCAAATTGTTCCATCATTAGATATAGCAGCACCATTTGGAGTGAGTAAGTTTTTTGGCAACTCATAGACTTTGACATAATCAATCATTGGAAGAAATTGCTCTCCAGAGTTTGCAACAGTATCAAGATAACCGTTTTGATCAAACTTTACTAAAACTCCACCTTGTTGATACAGCCAATTTGTATACCAAATATTATCATCAGCATCTACTGCAAAACCAGCTGTTACAGAATTATCAACAGGGGAAGGAATACTTAGATAATTTACATCATCTTCAGATTGATTTGGATCAAGTAAAGTAATTTTGTTTCCAGTAAAATCATTAATTATTATTTTAGAACCATCAACTAGAAGTTTTTGTGGTAAAGAATTTCCTTCATTAGGATATGCCAATCTAACATATGTCTCATCAATAGTTGAAAACTTCCAAACAGAATCATAAGTCTCATCAGTAAACCATACAGAACCATCAGGAGAATAATCAATTCCCCACATCATAGAACGTGTAGATGGAGGCCATATCGGATTTTCATATTCAGAAAATGTCTCAGTTATAGGATCAAATTTTCCCAAGTTTCCAGTATTAGTTTCAGTAAACCAAACATTTCCATCATAATCAGTTACTATTGCTAATGGATTTGTACAAGGGGTAGGAATTGAAAACTCTCTAACATAATCAGTCGATTGAGCAATACTAGAACCACAAAACTGTGCACGGTCTGCGTCTGGGAAATTATCTGCAGGAGTTCCAGTTACAGTTACTTCAGAATTTTCATCTTCAGGAATGATTCCAGGTAAAGTGATCATAATAGTAGAAGATAGTAAGATAAATCCAAAAAACACAGTAACAATGATGCCTTTTTTCTTCACAATTCAAAAAACATTGTGCCGTGTTATATCTTATTCCAAGAAATCTAGAGTAATTTTAGATCACCTGTAATTTTATCAATTAAATTTTCAGGAGCAGGTCCAATAGAAATACAGGTTGTAGTTCCAGGTGCAATTTGAGTATGGCCTGCATCAGTTACTTCAGACCATGGAAGATTCAAATCAATTGCATGTCTTTTGACTTCTTGTAAATCTTTGATACCTGTTACTTTGACAACAACTTTTTCTTGTCCACCCCACCATTGCTCATACCATTCTGGATGGGATTTTCTGACATGTTCTGCGCCAAGAACACAAGCATGTCCGACTTGGGCAGCAATCTTTCCCTTGCCCATTTGAAGATCAGTTCTAACTACAATTACTTGTTTAATCTCACCCATACATAATTTAGAAAATAGGCATAATGAAAAACTTTGGAATTAAATAATTGACAAAGAAACAAAATCTATGTACTATGATGTAGTGGTTGCAGGAGGAAGTGTTGCCGGATTACTAACTGCAAGAGAGATTGCATCAGAAGGATTTTCAGTTCTAGTCATTGAAGAAGATTATGAAATAGGTACACC
>CAYTNP010000025.1:11315-14296 GCA_964439165.1 uncultured Nitrosopumilaceae archaeon
CATCAGAAGGATTTTCAGTTCTAGTCATTGAAGAAGATTATGAAATAGGTACACCTGAGCATTGTGGTGGATTGGTAAGTATTGCAGGATTAGAAGAATTAGGAGTTATTCCATTTAGAAAGACATTTGATCACATGATAGAATCAGCTGAAATCACAGCACCAAATGGCAATAGTTTTAGTATTAATTCAAAAAAACAAAAAGTAATTGAAATTAGTAGAAGGGAATTAGATAAACAGATTGCTTTTCAAGCTCAAAAAAACGGAGCAGTAATCAAAGTTAGAACAAGTTTTCAAGAAATTACAGAGACAGGAATCAGAACTAATGAAGAAAGCATAGATTGTAAAATTTTTGTTGATGCAAGAGGAGTTTCATCTCTAATTCACAAAGATAGAACAGGAATTTTATCTTCAGCTCAATACGAAATTTATGCAAAATGGATTCACAAAGGTCAAGTCAAAGTAATTTTTGATCAAGAAAAATATCCAGGGTTTTTTGCATGGGTAATTCCATCAGGAGAAGGAAAAGGCAAAGTAGGAGTTGCAGGCAGAGGGATTAACGTAGCTGAAACCATAGAAAAAATTCTTGAAGAAAAAGGAGACTATTCTACAATAAGAAAAATTTTTGCTCCAATCTGGATTAAAGGTCCAATTGACAAGTTCGTAGATGAAAAAACAGTGATAGTTGGAGATGCAGCAGGTCAAGCAAAACCTACAACAGCAGGCGGTATTTTTACTAGCGGAATGGGAGGAGTCTATGCAGGTCAAGCAATTTCTAAATTTTTAAAAAATGATAACGAATCAGAATTATTAGAATATCAAAAAAGATGGACAGATAGATTTGGAAAAGAATTTGATAAACAGATTTTTGCAAGAAAAATTTTAGAGAGAATCGACAACCAAACAATAAACAAATTGTTTGAATCAGTAACTCCAGAAATCACTAAAGATATTTCAGAAAAAGATGATTTTGATTTTCATACTGGTTCAATAATCAAACTGCTAGGAATGAAAGGATCGATTAAAACTGCTCAAACACTAATTGGCAGTGAAATTAAAAAATTATTGAAGTAAATCGGGCTCAAATTCCAAGGAAGGTATAAATGATGTTTGCCGGAAATCGGGTTATGTCATCTAGTATTTCATTACCAACATGTAGTTGCTGTCGTAGACATATTATGCCTAATGATAAATGTGTAAAATTCAATTGCCCTGATTGTGGTGCAGATTTAATTTGGAGATGTCAAAGTTGCAGAGAAGCTGCAAGAAGTTACACATGTTCTGCATGTAACACGAGAGGACCTTAGAGAAATGGCACAATTACTATTTATCACAAAAATTTTACCTGAAGGAACAGAAGTAGATCTAGATAAACTAGCAGAAACTATCAAAACTTCACTACCTGAAGGAATTCAAATGAAAAGACATGCAAAAGAACCACTAGCATTTGGACTAGAGTTCATCAAAGCAGAATTTGTCTTAGAAGATAAAGAAGGTCAAAGTGATGCATTAGAAAATGCCATAAAAGGTACAGAAGGCGTCAGTGAATTCGAGGTTCTAAACATGAGCCGAATGTCAGTTGACATGAAATAGGTGTTTTTTTGGTCCGCAAAGAAGAGCCTTTGCAAATGAGAATTGGAGAAGCAAAACAAAGAGACGTAGGTAAAAAACGTGCCAGAATTGGTCCAGATGCAATGGATTTTCTCAAAGTTTCACCAGGAGATATTGTTGAAGTAATGGGTTCTCGTTCTAGTTGTGCAGTAATTTGGCCAGTTGATGAAGATGAAAAATTCCCAGACATAATCAGAGTTGATGGTCAAACAAGAAAAAATGTTGGTGCATCACTCAATGATATTGTAAAGATTAGAAAAGTTACATCAAAGATTGCAAAAGTAGTTTCATTAACTCCAGTAAATGATGTAGTTACAGTTGATAAAGAATTTACAGATTTTGTAAAAAATAGACTTAAAGGATTGCCAATAACTCACGGAGATGAAATATCTGTAATGATCCTAGGTAATTCAATGGATTTTAAAATTACAAAGACAACACCAAAAGGAGTAGTCAAGATTGACCGTTCAACAAATCTCAACATCTCAACTGAAACTTCAGTTGATAGAAAAGTTCGTGTTACGTATGAAGAAGTTGGGGGATTAAGAGAAAAAGTAAAAGCTATGAGAGAAATTGTTGAGCTGCCACTAAAACATCCAGAATTATTTGCAAGACTAGGAATCGAACCTCATAGTGGAATTTTACTTTATGGACCGCCAGGATGTGGAAAGACATTGCTTGCAAAAGTTATGGCAAGTGAATCAGAAGCTAACATGTTTCCAATTAACGGTCCAGAAATAATGAACAAGTATTATGGTGAAACAGAAGCTAAAATCAGAGACATCTTCAAAGAGGCAAAAGACAATTCACCAAGCATAATTTTCATTGATGAAATAGATGCAATAGCTCCAAAAAGAGAAGAAGCATATGGAGATGTTGAAAAAAGAGTTGTTGCCCAATTATTGGCGTTAATGGATGGTCTTAATGATAGAGGAAATGTCATAGTACTAGGTGCAACAAACAGGCCAGACAGTGTTGATCCAGCATTAAGAAGACCAGGCAGATTTGATAGAGAATTTGAAATTTCAGTACCTAATGAAGATGGAAGATTAGAGATTTTAGAAATTCACACAAGAGGAATGCCAATTAGTGATGATATTGATCTTAAAGACTTGTCATCTGAATTACACGGATACACAGGTGCAGACATCAAATCTTTGTGCAGAGAAGCTGCAATGAAATCAATTAGAAGATACTTGCCAGAGATTGATTTGGAAACAGACAAGATTCCATCAGAAGTATTGCAATCAATGCAGATTAAGTTAATTGATTTCTATGAAGCAATGCATGAAGTAGTTCCAACTGCAATGAGGGAGTTTTATGTTGAACGCTCAAAAATTTGGTGGAAAGATGTAGGAGGATTAGATGATG
>CAYTNP010000026.1:0-11336 GCA_964439165.1 uncultured Nitrosopumilaceae archaeon
ACAATATCATATGATACTTTGAACTCTCTTGCCATTCTAACTAGTTCTTGATTATCCCCTAAATCATACATTGACTTTATTGTTCTTAATTCATCATTTACTTTTTTAATGTGAGTAATTGCTTCTGCAACATTTCCAGTTCCAGGTTCTCCTTTAGTTCTAATCATAGCGGCTCCTTCTTCAATTCTTCTCAAAGCTTCTGCCAATGATCTTGCACCATTAACAACTGGTGTTGTCATGTCCCATTTCCAAATGTGACGCAACTCATCAGCTGGTGTTAGCACTTCTGATTCATCAATCATATCAACATCAGTCTCTTGTAATACCAAAGCTTCATTGACATGACCGATTCTACATTTTGCCATTACAGGAATAGTTACTGAATCCATAATTTCTTCAATAATTCTAATACTTGCAGTTCTTGCAACACCACCTGCTTTTCTTACATCAGATGGAAGTTTGTCTAGCACCATTACTGAAACTGCACCTGCTTCTTCTGCAATTTGTGCCTGCTCTACATTTGTGACATCCATTACCACTCCGTTTTTTAGCATATGTGCAAATCCACGTTTTAGAGTAGATGAACCACGAATAACAGAGTCTGATTTTTCAGAAATTATTCCCTTTGCATCTAATCTTTCACCAGATAATGGAAGCATGAGATAATTTTTCCTAAAGACTATTTGTACCTATTCACGGATTTCAGAAATTATCATATCTAGTTCTGTTTCAACCATTGTAATTATTGGTGGGATAAAACCATCAGTTGCATTTACTTCAGGCCAATGAACTTGGTTAGTTCTTCCATTAAGTGTAATTTTGACATTTGATTTTTGGTAATCAGTTACATCATCTAGAATTGGAAATGACTCAGATGGAATTGCAATGAATCCGGTTTCTTTAATCAAAGCTTTGATTTTGTTTAGTTTTGTTTCATCTAATTTTGAGCGAATGTCTGGCTGAAGATATCCTTGTTCTGTTACTGAATATTTTGCCGCACCGTCATTTTTTATGTAAAGAATTTCAGTTTTCTGAGCTCCTGTTCTTTCAGTGATTCCATTTGAGATTTTTTTTAATTGATGTTTGGTATATTCGATTTCAATTTTGTCAACAGAGTTTGCAGCTGACATTGGAATCTCATTTTTTGTCAATAATGGAACTGAAATTAGTAATGCAACAATAATAGGAATTGAACCCATTACTATGAGACTTTTTTTTACCATTAGTAATAATCAATCAAAAATTAGCAGATATCGCAAATAAATCTTGGTTAAAAGTAACTTAAAATTCTAGAACAAATTTTTGATTCTTGTGGGTCTGTAGTCTAGCCAGGTAGGACGATGGTCTCCAAAACCATCGGTCGTCGGTTCAAATCCGTCTGGGCCCACCATTTTTTATTATCTATTTCTTAAAACATTAAGAGCAGAGCCTGCCTTGAACCATTCTATCTGAGAAGTGTTGTAAGAGTGGTTTAACATGATTTCATCTTTATTTCCATCACTATGAGTAATGATACATTTGACTTGCTTTTGAGGTTCTATCTCATTTAGATTAACAAGACTAATTTTATCATCTTCAAGAATTTTTTCATAATCATCAGGATTACTAAAGGTTAATGCCAAGACTCCTTGTTTTTTCAAATTTGTTTCATGAATTCTTGCCAAACTTTTTGTAATTACTGCAGCACAACCCAAAAATCTCGGAGTCATTGCAGCATGTTCTCGGCTACTACCTTCACCGTAATTATTATCTCCAACAATTACCCATCTCATCTGTTTTTCTTTGTACTGTCTTGCAATTTGTGAAAAGGATTCCTGCTGACCAGTTAAGACATTTTTTCCTTGTCCTACTTCGTCATTAAATGCATTAACTGCACCAAGCAACATGTTGTCACTAAGATTATTCAAATGTCCTCGTAAAGATAACCAAGCACCAGCTGGTGAGATATGATCAGTAGTACATTTTCCTTTTGCCTTTACCATTAGTGGTAATTCCTCAAAGTCATTACCATCCCATTTTGAGAATGGTTCTAATCTTTGCAATCGTTTACTGTTAGGATCAATAATTACTTCAACATCATCTGAATTTTCAGGTGGTGCAACAAAGATTCCATCTGGTTGTACAAATCCTTCTTCAGGAACTTCAGGAGCAGGTTTTGGTGGTTCTAGTTTGAATTTAGTACCATCAGAAGCTGTCAATTCATCTTTTAGGGGATTAAATGACAATCTACCGCCTAGAGATAAAGCAATGATCATTTCAGGACTGCCAATGAAATTCAAAGTACTTCTTTGACCATCATTTCTGCCAGGAAAATTTCGATTAAAGGTTGTAATGATAGAATTTTTCTCATTTTTTTCAAGTTCTGGTCTGTTCCATTGTCCAATGCATGGACCACATGCGTTTGCTAGAACGGTTGCACCAATATCAATTAGTGAATCCATTTGTCCATCTCTCTCAATTGTTCCTCTGATTTGTTCAGACCCAGGAGTTACTAGTAGAGGAATTTTTGATTTGATACCTTTAGCTTTTGCTTGTTCTGCTAAACTCGCAGCACGAGACATGTCCTCATAAGATGAATTAGTACAACTACCAATTAGTGCAACTGAAATTGAATCTTCATAGTCATTTGATGTAACATCACCAGACAGTTCAGAAATCTTTCTTGCCAAGTCTGGAGTGTGCGGTCCTACAATGTGGGGTTCTAGTGTTGAGAGATCAATTGTAATTACTTTATCAAAGAATTTTTCAGGATTGCTTTCAACTTCAGGGTCTGCAACCAAAGACTCTTTGTTTTGATTTGCAAGTTCTGCAATTTTTTCTCTGTTTGTATATTTTAGATATGTCTCCATTCTTTCATCATATGGAAATACAGAACATGTTGCACCAATCTCTGCACCCATATTTGCAATGGTAGCTTTACCAGTACAGCTAATTGATTTTGTTCCAGGACCAAAGTATTCTACAATAGAATTAGTTCCACCTGAAACAGTTAGTTCATCAGCTACTTTGAGAATGATATCTTTTGGAGATGCCCATCCGTTTAGTTCACCGACAAGTTTGATTCCAATTTTTTTAGGATATAATAATTCCCAAGGCATTCCAGCCATGGTTTCAGCTGCATCAAGACCTCCAACACCTACTGCAATCATTCCAAGACCGCCAGCATTAGGAGTGTGTGAATCAGTTCCAATCATTAGACCGCCTGGAAATGCATAATTTTCAAGAACAACTTGATGAATAATTCCAGCGCCTGGTTTCCAAAAGCCACAACCGTACTTTGCAGCAGCTGATTGCAAAAATTTGAAGACTTCGCTGTTCTCATCTAATGAAACTTTCATGTCTACATCTCCTTGCACTTCTGCTCTGATCAAATGATCACAGTGAACAGTTGTAGGTAATGCTGTTTGTTTTAGTCCTGCTTGCATGAATTGCAGCATTACCATTTGTCCAGTTACATCTTGTAATGCAACTCTATCAGGTTTCAAAAAGACATAGTCTTTTCCACCGTTGAAATTTTTCTCAGTCATTTCATTGAGATGTCCTGATAAAATTTTCTCAGTAAGTGTTAATGGTTGTCCTGTTACATTTCTAAATTTTACAATGTTTTCTTTAAGTTTTGAATAAACAGCTGAAACTAATTCTGGAGTTGAATCTATATTCACAAAATGCGATAAATTTATCCCGAATTTAATATTTACAATTAAAAATTTCAAAAAATTATCTCAATAGGCATGAAAATTCTTAACAATTATAAGCCAAAAGCAGCTTTCTAATACAATGTTGGGGAGCTGTAGATTTGGTCAATAAGGGTTTTCCAAAATTTGGAATGTCACAAGCAGGAGCTTTTGTTGCAGCATTAAAAAATTATAATTTACCAGATTTTATTCTAGTACTAATTGCCAAAGAATGCAAATCAGAACTTCTTGAAAGAGGAAGAATTGATGACAGATTACAAAGTATGAATGATGCTGCTTTAGAATTATTACACAAAGTCTTTGTTGGTTGTGAAGAAGATGCTGCAGGAAAATATGCTCAATACAGATTTTATGCATATGTTTCAAGCATGTATCACAAATGTGAAGTTATTGTTAATGATACAATTCCAGGTGTATCAGGAAAGAATCACAAAATTCCAGTAGCTGTAAAAAATAATGGAATGTACATTGCAGTTGCATACAACAAAGCAACTGGAAATCCAGTCAACAAAAAAGAGACTAACAGATTTTATGAAATGGTAGATGATATCAAAAAAGGTGATCATGGAACAATGCTTACTGATGGAATTTATGGCTCATCAGTAGGATTTAGAGGCGATGCCTTAGTAGAACTAGAAACTCTCAGCAAATCAAGAGAAGATGATCCTGAAAACATGTTAAATTTCAAAACTGCAAACTTTGAAAATAATATTTACTCAGTTACAAAGTGTTAAAATTATTTTAAATTCAGTAGAGTAGTATCCATTGTTAGAAACATTGGTTTGCCATCTGTTTTTTTAAAATCATCACCATACTGCTCAAACTCTAGTTGTTCAAACAGATGTTTTGTCCAGACGTCGTGAACTTCTTGAGGATGTTTCTTGCGTCCAGCTCTTCTTAACAATTCATGTAGAATTTCATGGGAAACTGTTGTACAGTTTTTTTCTGCTAAAAATAAAGAGTCTTCGGATTTTTTTAGAGGTTGCCAAAAAACCATTCCAAAATTTTCAGCATGATAACCTTCACAAGTACAGTCTGTCCAGAAAGGTTTGAAATGAGTTAGATAGAAATGGTAAATTTCTTCCCCTCTTTGTTTATGATCTCGTAGCAGGACATGGGTGTCAAGTTTTTGAAGAATGCTTCGGGGTTTTGTTAGCATTTCATCGCATTTGATTTCAAAATCAAGTCCAAACTTTTCTTTAATCCAAACTTTGTAAAACTGAGCCATCTTTTTGACATATTCAAATTCAAACTGACGTTTCTCATGGTCTTCTTCTTTTATTACAAAAATAAAATGTAAAATCATAATAAGAAAAAGGAGTGTGTTTAGGTTTGTCCTTCAATACCCATCAGGGTAAGAGTTGAGCGAATCTTTTCAATTTTTCTGATCTTCCAGGTAATTGTTTCTCTAAGTTTTTCAACAGTATCAGATTCGATCTTGGCCAAAATATCATATGCACCAAAAGTTCCATGAACTTCCCTAACACCTTCTAAGCCCTTTAGTTGCTGAATAATAGCTTCCTCAGAACCTAGTTCACAGTTTATTAAAACATAAGCTGTTGCCATATACTTGTTCAAAAAATCGACTATATCAATAAACCGATTAGATTCAAGTTTGAGAAATCTTTAGAATTAGTTCCCAAATTGATTTAGGTACAGGCATAACTGATAATCGAGAAATTTTTACCAGTTCCCAATTTTGAAATCTTTTATCTTTTTTGATTTCCTCAAGAGTTACAGGGCGCTTTAGTGATTTTTTGTATTTTACATCAACTACGATAAAACGCTCAACATCTTCTTTTGGATTAGAATAAGGCTTTGATGTGACCTGCATAATTCCAACAGTTTGTCTTTCAGTTCCAGTATGATAAAAGAAAACTAAATCACCAGGTTTCATTTCTCGCATATGCTTTAATGCTAAATTGTTATGAACACCATCCCAAACAGTTGTCTTTTCTTTTTTTAGTTGTTCAAAATTATATCCTCTTGGACCACTAGGTTCTTGTTTTGCTAACCAATAATTTGTCATTTCATTTTAGATGCTTTACCAGATGTTTATTCGTTTTTCTAAAAATTGTTCCCCGGTTCTGACTCGCACAGATTCATAGGTCATAGCCATACGCCTCCTCGCGTTCTGAAACCGGGGTTGCCCATAATGTAGCACACCTGGGTGAATTGAAAATCATTGGTATCATCACGATCGCATCATCCCAATCCGTCTGTGTGCCTGCTCTTGGGCGATTAATTATAGATAATATCCTACTAAAAACCATTAATGAATAAAATTGACAAAAACGGTTTCTTAAAATTAAAATTAAATCTCATAAAAAAACAGACATGGAAATAAAAAATATCAGCTTGTTTTTTATCGGAATTATTGTTTTGATTTTGGGGTCTTTGATTATAATTTTTGATTATCCACAAATTCAGTATTTAGAAAATATGGATTTAAAATCATATAGTTTACTTGATGAAGAACAAAAGAATATTCATGAAAGAATAATTATTGAATTTACTATTGGATTTGCAATAATTGGAATTGGCGGATTGGTAATGTCTAGCTCATTTCTAAAGAGATTTGAGAATGGAATTAGATAATGAAATTTCAAAACCTACAACTGGGACACGAATTTTATAATCATCGATAATTTTTGAGTTAATTTCACCAATTACACCAATCTCTTTGCCATTAACAAGTACTGCAGCACAACGTCCATTTTCAAAAGTAGAATGAGTAGTTGTTTTAGTTTCAATTGCAATATCAAAACCAGTTTTTAGTGCTGATTGCAAAATAGATTTGATTTCAGAGAAACTTGCATCTTGATGGGCACTGATTGCTGAGAAATTAATTTTTTCAGAAATTGGATTATCCAAAGTGAAAACAGTTCCTGTTTCAAACATTTTCTGAGGATAAGATTCATGAATATTTTTTGACAGATTTTCTAATAGTTCAGGAAGTATCAAATCACGCAAAATTGTATGTTCTTGACTTTTTGAATCAAGAACAGAGATGATATTTTTTGGATTTCTATTTACCATATCATACAAAACACGTTTGCTAGTCAAACTTGAATTCAAAGCTTCAAGATAACCTAATCCTATCATGATTTGTCCAAGAGATTTTAATTCAAGTGAAACAGGATTCATCTCCCCAATTGTTTGTGAAGGAGATAGCATAGGCTCAAGATTTTGGATTCCATATCCCAAAGCAGTTTCTTCTACTAAATCCATAGGTCCAAAAATATCAAATCTGTATGCTGGGATATTACAAATGATGTTTTTGCCTTTAGCTGATGCATCTAATCTTGATTTTTTTAATGAAGAAATTATTTTTGGTGTTTTAAGTTCCAATCCAAGTGTTTGATTAATCAAATCAGGACTGACAGACATTTTCTTTTCTTCTAGTTTTGGTGTTGAATTTTTTGCACCAGAAATTTGAACTGATTCTAAGGAGAATCCAGCTTTTTGCAAAATGGTTGCAACAACTGATAACATGTCTTCAACATCTTCTTTGTTAATGCCAGTAACTTCAACAAAGAGATTTTTGGATTTTGTTGTAACTGTAGTCATTGATGCATTAATTATTGGAGGAAAAGAAACTGTTTTTTTATCAGAATCTAAAATTATTGGAACTTTGGAGGAATTTCCTAAAAGATGACCATAATCTTTACCCACATCAGTTTCTTTTAAAATACCATCAATTGAAAGAGACTTTTCAGAGTTTAGTGGAATGAATTTATGATTTCTATTTACTGTTGAATAAGTTAGAGGAAAAGAGATAGTGTCTAAATCATGAATTCCAATTGAGGATTTTTTTCTTTTTCGTCCAATACCAAAATGAAGATCCTCTTGCATGGTCATGAATTGTTTTATTGTTTTATCATCAATTTTTCCATTTTTTGCAATAATTCCAGTCACAAAAGGACGAACCTTTGTAACATCAGATTTGACAGAAATCAAATACTTTTTTGATTTTTTTATTTTTAGTTTAACTGCACCAGTTTTTACTCCAAGCAATCCCTGCAATCCAAGTGCAATTCCAAAGTCAGTAGAATAATCAGGCCTGTTAGGGCTATACTCAACACGTACCAAGTCCTTATCTTCAGATTCAATATCTAGACCAAGAAAAGGTAAAGAATCAGAAATTTGCTTTTTTGATACTTTGCCAATTAATTTTTGAAGGCGAGAATAAGATAATTCCACTACTGGCATTTTGTCGTACTCCTCAACCAGTTTAGATTGTTATTGTAAAATTCTCGGACATCATCTAATCCATATTTTAGCATAGCAATTCTTTCAATTCCACCACCCCATGCTAAAACAGGTTTTGTAATACCAAGAGGTTTTGTTACTTCGGGTCTAAAAATTCCCATTCCAAATAATTCAATCCACTTTCCTAATCTTTCATTATACACCATTGTTTGAAGAGAAGGTTCAGTGTATGGGAAAAATGTTGGCCAAAATTTTATTTTTGTAATTCCAATTCGTTTGTAAAATTCTCTTTGAATTCCCATCAAGTTTCGAAGATTAGCATCTTTTCCTACTACAACGCCTTCTATTTGATTAAATTCTACAAGATGTTTGTAACTGACTTTTTCATTTCGAAATACCCTACCTAATGAAAAAATTCTTGCCTCATCAGGTTTTTTTTCAGCCAAATGTTGAATGGTTACACAAGTTGTATGTGTCCTTAATGCCATTTTTCTTGCTTCATTGACATCCCATTGGTATCTCCAATTTTTTTTATGTGATTCAGAAACTTTTCTTATTTGTTCAGGAGTTGCAATTTTTTTTGCAGAAATTCCATCAAGATAAAAAGTATCTTGTAATTCTCTTGCAGGATGATCCTGTGGAGTAAATAATGCATCAAAATTCCAAAAGCTAGATTGGGTCATAGTTCCAATAATTTCTGAAAATCCTAATGTGACAAAGATTTCACGAATTTCATCTAGTGTGTCTTTTAATGGGTGTGTTCTTGCTACAAAGACTTCAGGAACTTTTGCCTCAACATCTATTGCACCAGTAGAATCAGAAAGTTCTATGGATTTTGCAGAATCAGCTAATGAAATTATTTTAGTTTTAATGACATCTTCTAAAACAAAATCAGGTCTTTTCAAAAGAGAGGATAAATCATTTTTATCAATTTCATTTTGAGGTAATTTCTTTGTGCCAATTTGATTGAGTGTTTTTTCACCAGGAAGAGTTGATGGAGCAGATTTTAGTGAAATTTGGTCTGATGTTGCCTCTACCCAATTGTTTTTTCTAGACAATCCCATTGCAGGACCAAAAATAGAACCAATCTCCTTTTGTAAATCAGATAATTTTTTTGGACCATCACTTAATGAGTTTAGTAATCTTCTTTCAGGTAATCCTTTTTCAAGGGACTCTAACCCATTTTTGCCTAAACTGATGGTACTAGTTTTTGTCTCATCTACAATTGCTAATTCTTTTAGTCGTAGCCATTCAATTCCTCTCCTGATTTGATCAGGTGAGAGGTTAGTAGATTTTTCAAGTGATTCAGGAGTTTGTTTAGGATTATCTTTTAGCGAAATGATGATTTTTTTTTCAATATCATGAAAAACTTGTGACATCAGTAAAAGTTCGAAAAAGACTTTTTAAACCTTAACCTAAGTCAATTTGAATGTCAGCTGATGACTTTATTGTAACTCCTTGGCATGTGGAAGGAGACATAGATTATGATAAATTAATCAAAAAATTTGGAACTGAAAAAATTTCTTCAGAATTACTAGACAGGATAAAAAAAATTACAAATGAAGATCATTTCATGTTAAGAAGAGGTGTTTTTTTCTCCCACAGAGAGATGAACAGAATTTTAGATGAATATGAAAAGGGCAACAAATTTTTCCTATATACTGGAAGAGGACCTTCAGGACATACGCATATTGGCCATTTAGTTCCATGGGTTTTTGCAAAATGGTTACAAGAAAAATTTGATGTTAACATGTATTTTCAATTAACTGATGATGAAAAATTTTATTCAAAACCTAATCTTACTTTAGAAGAAACCAATCAGTTTGCATACGAGAATGCCTTGGATTTTATAGCATTGGGATTCAAACCTGAAAAAACAAAAATCATAATCAATACAAAAAATATTCAAACACTTTATCCAATTGCTGCTAAAGTTGCAAAGAAAATTAATTTTTCAAACACAAAAGCAACATTTGGTTTTTCTAATGATACAAACATTGGAATGATTTTTTACACATCATTGCAATCTGCTCCGTGTTTTATTGAAGACAAGCCAGTGTTAATTCCATTAGGAGTAGACCAAGATCCTCACTTTAGATTAACAAGAGACATTGCACCAAAAATTGGAAAACCAAAACCTGCACTAATTCACAACATGATGATTCCGGCACTTGCAGGACCTGGTGGCAAAATGTCTGCATCAGATGAAATAGGTACAATATACACAACAGATGCACCTAATGTTGTAAAAAAGAAAATTAACAAACATGCATTTTCAGGAGGACAAACTAGTGTGGAAGAGCATAGAAAACTAGGTGGAAATCCAGATATCGATGTATCATATCAATATCTAAGAATATTTTTTGAACAAGATGATAATAAACTAAAATCAATTTATGAAGATTACAAATCAGGTAAAATGCTATCAGGAGAATTAAAGGCAATTTTAATTGAAAAAATTAATGATTTTCTAGCAGTTCATCAAGAAAAAAGAGAAAAGGCAAAAGACCAATTAGACAAATTTCTTTTTGAGAATAAATGAAAGTAATTGTATCATGTGAAGACAAATACGAAGCTCAAAAACTAGCTAGTCTGATATTCATAAAAGATGGAAATGAAACTTACATCACATCAATTCTAAATATTGTAAAAAATGAGCTAGTCATTTCATTAAAGGACAAGTCAGCTCATAGCATCCTACTCAAAGATGAGGAAAATGTTGTAAAGTTTGCAGATTTTTTTCAATCAATTCAAGATAAAGAACATAAAATCAGTTCAACAAAAATTCTTGATACTCAAGTAGAGATTACAAAGGAATGAATCTATCGAATAAATGAAGCCCAAATAGCTACAATTCCTACCATTGCAATAAGAGACAGTCCTAATGCTTTAAAGTCGCCTTCCATGTAGTTATTTTGAAATTATTACAATTAAAGTGTTAACAAATTATCAAAGGTGATTTTATGATTATCTAGGAAAATATTTGCTCTTTTTTGACTTTGGTCTACTTTCTTCTTTTGGTTTAGACACAGGTTGTCTAATTTCATTACAATTCAAGCACAAAACATGAAGATCTTCTCTTGCTAGATCTGGGGATGAGATGTATTTGCCCCATGAAGATGCTTCACCTCCACGTCCATTACTATCAAAATGAGCATCATCAGCTATTGGACGAATTCCCAAAGCTCTTTCATCTTTGAATCCACAACTAGAACAAGTCTTTCCACCTAAAATTTCAAATAATTTTTCTTTGATAGTTGCATAGAATTTATCAGAACCATTAGAGAAGAAACTTTCTTGTCTTTTTGAGAGTTTGTCACTTTTTGATGATCTAGATCTTCTATCATCTCTGTTTGATTCTCGTCTACCAGATGATCTTGAACCTCTATCATCTCTTGAATATCTATCACGTCCAGAATCTTGTGGTTT
>CAYTNP010000026.1:11436-13865 GCA_964439165.1 uncultured Nitrosopumilaceae archaeon
TCTAGAATTTCTTCCGTCAGTTTTTCCATCTGAATACTTTGATTTGTAGAGTTCCATGAATAGTAAATTAGGAATTAATTGATTATAGATACTTTGAGTTTTGATTTGTGCCTAAAATTAAAAAATCTATCAAACTAGCGGTTTATCCATTTCAGTTGACATTATTTCTTGAACTTTAAGAAAATAGAGTCTTGTAGAATATGGCATGTCATCTAGATTGTTATCAACTACAATCATAAAATATCGTACTGCACGTTTTGAAATATCTAAATTAAATTTCATTAAAAGAACAGGGTCTTGATGAACTTTGATTTTATCTTGTAACCACGGAGGTGCCATCTCAATTGTTTCTTTGATAATTTTATCATACCAAAATGAGAGATTTTGAGGTTGGAGGCCTTGCTTTAGATTAGATACATCAGTATCAATTTTGTTCATCATGTGATTGATGATTGCCATGAGCCTCAATCTAGCAATTTTGTTTTATTCCAATTACTCAAAGTTCTGCAAGCTATTTGTCAATTGATGATAGGTTTCCCTCTGAATCAATCTCAGAGTTTTTGATTCTAGTAGTAGAAATTCTAGTGCCATCCTTTGCCAAAAACATAGGAACCACAATGACTTCAACTAATGGAAGATTTCTTTCTTGTCTGAGTTTATTGAGAACGTCCCCTTGATTGCTTGTCTCATCACTAACTATCAGAGCTTCAACTTCTTTTTCTAAAACAGCAGGTCCAAAATCATTATCTAATTTACTAATTTGAAATGAATGATTGGGAAAATTTTTTGAGATTGAGTTAGTTAGAGTTTCTAATCGTTTTTCATAATTGTTGTTTGGTGTTTTTCCTTTTTGTGTTGCAAACTCATCACTGGTTAATCCAATTATTACTTTGTCTGAAATTTCAAAAGCATTTGAAAGTAGTGTGAGATGACCCCTATGAATAATATCAAATGTCCCACCCATTGCAGACAAAGAAAATTTAGACATAAACAGATATGAATTTCTTTGAAAATAAATCTACTTTACATGAATTAGCACAAAAGGCCCTTGTTCAGCTATAGGAACATTATTTCTATCCCAAACAAATGTCTCAATGAAAAATAAGCCACTTTTTTGTGGAATCCAATCTATGGTTTGTGATTGAATTCCTGTTCCAACAAATCGTCCATCATATTTTCCAATGAATTCAACATATGGGGATTTTCCTGATTCTTTGATTTGTACATAGTATGTGTATGGAGTTTCATCAGTTGATTGATCTTCTGCAAATTGCACCCAAGTTTTACTTTCTATATTTACAGTAGAACCTAATTCAAGTTCTGAAAGAGGATTTCCAAAATTATCTTTTATTGCTACATCAGAAATGGTCATTAGTTTTGTTAATGCTTGAGGTGCAGGGAGTTTCACATCAACAAAATCAGAATAAAAAACATCAGATTCTGCAAATAACAAAAATCCTACGGCTCTAGAATCAATTTTTTTATTTACATTAAAGGAAACTTCAGAATCTGATTCTACATCATCAAGTTCAAGTGTATCTACTTGGATTATTCTAGGAGGTTCAAATCCATCATAAAATGCCATGTAAACATTAGTGTCAGAGTTTGGAGCTCCACCATTTTGTAACACTCCCTTAAAGCTTAGATTGGTATCAAGGGATATTTCACTAGAATATACTGTAAGACCCTTTTGTTTTCCACCTGTTGAATCAAATCCCAATAGAGAGATAGATGCGTGAGTAATGTTTGGGTTAGGGGTTGCTGAACGTATTGCAAAAGGTGATTCACCATTTTGTGGAATCACCTCAAGTGTGGTTGTTCCTTGGATTACTTCTATTGGAGCAGGATCAAAATCATCAAAAAAGTTCACTTGAATTTGAACATTAGTAACAGCAGTTTGGGAATTATTGTTTTCTACTTCTCCAATTACAACTGTGTACCCTTCAGAATCTTGATAGACAAATGGATTTTCATTTTTTAGAGATACAGTCAATGTGGGAGTATTATCAGAATATTCTTGAGAAAATGATTGAGAGATTGGAACTAGTAATAAAATCAAAAAAGCACACAGTATTATTTTTTGCATCAAATTCAATTGAGATTAGAGATTAATTTTGTACAGCATAACATATTGTAAACAAGTAAGGTAACAACGTTTAACCTAGTTTACACTAGAAAGAAAAATAATAAAAAGAGATGTAAATTTTAGTTTCTCTTTGCGGTAATTGCTAACCAGTAAATTAATCCTGGAGCTAAACCTACAATAAGCGGAATGAATACGGGCCATCCGTCTGCTGCGCTTGCCATATGAAAAAACCGAAACTTATCCTATTTAAATCCATCCAGCAGTCTGAATTTCAGAAGTGATCGTATAAAAAGTGGACCGGACGGAATTTGAATCCGTGACCCCCCGCGTGCAAGGCGGGTAT
>CAYTNP010000027.1:0-13515 GCA_964439165.1 uncultured Nitrosopumilaceae archaeon
ATAATGTTGTTTCAATCAAAATATGGTACATCTCATTCATTAGAAGCAATTGCAAAATTCAAAGAAGATGTCAAAAGATTACTTGATAAAGACGTTACAAAAATGAGACCAGAATTAGCACAACTTGTAACAAAAATTAAAGAAAAAAATCTCAAGATAAAATGCTGTTATGTAACTGATCAAAAAGTAGAGTATGATGATGAATTTGTAGAAGTGGTAGATGAAGAAAAAATAATTCAAAAGTTATGGGAACGAATTAAGAAACCAGCTGCAGGAAAGAAATCATCAATTAAGTTAGAACGAATGCTCAGACATGAAAATACAATTTTAGGAATTTTGAAATTACGTGAATTAACAGAATTTGTGAGTAAAAATAGAGATTATGTTTTTGAGTCAAACATTAGACAATGGATGCAATTCAAAACAACAGTAAACAAAGGATTACGTGAGACGCTACAGACTAATCCAAGTAAATTTTTCTTTTACAATAACGGAATAACAATTGTAGTTAATGATTTTGCAGAGTTGGGTGAGAATTTGATTGAGCTTTATGCACCTCAAATTGTTAATGGTGCACAAACATCAAATTCAATTCTTGATCATTCAAAACGAACTAAAAACATGGATGGTTCAATGACAGTTACAATAATCAAAGCAGATGACGAACAAGAACAAAACAACATTACAAAATACAGAAACTCTCAAAACTCAGTTAGAGGAAAAGACCTAGTTTCATTAATGGATTTTCACAAATCTATAAAATCACAATTAAAAAACTGTGGTTACTTTTATGAGATTCAAGCAGGATCTTTTGATACAAAAAATAAATCAAAGCAATGTGAGTATGAAGGAGAACCAACATACAACAACTATCTTCCAGACAACCACAAAAAAGTCATTGTGGCAAAAGATGCAATTCAATCACTTGTTGCAGGAATTGAACAAAGACCAACTGAAGCATACAGTTCTCCGGCTCAATTTCTTCCAAGAGGAAGTAAATATGATGATATTTTCAATGATAATCTCAAAGACGATTACAGATTATTGCTATATCCATACTTGGTAAAAGAATTTGCAAAAAAATCATTAATGTATGGAAAAAAAGGAGGACACAAAACAAAAAGATATTCTACATTGTTTTTTGTTGCAGTATATTTTCGAATTTTGCACAAGAAAATTCTTGAATCAAAAGGTGATTTTAAAACAGATATCAGAAAATTAGAGCCAATTTTTAGAAGTTTTAAACTTAATTCAAGAATTTTAAAAGTTACAGATATCATTGTTACAAAATTTCTTGAAGATACAGTAGTTGATGATGAAATTGAGTTGGCCAATACAAAGCATAATTTCTTTTCTCAGCATGTTTGGAATGACTCAATGCTCCGAGTTATTGATAAAAAAATCAGACAAGAAGAAGATGAAATTTTAGCCTTGAAAAAATTAGTCAATAGTTTATTTTAATTTTTTAGGCAGTAGTCCAACCAAGTAAAAATCTTGCAGGAGGTTTACATTGGTCAGACTTGCTACCTAAATTTAGTATAAACCAGTAATATTTAACATAATTTTTTAGAAATAATTTTTCCTAGAATGTTTTTTATATAGATGAAAAAGAGCAAAAATTGATTTGGGTTCAAAAGACAAATGTGTAATTTGTAGTGAAAAAATTGAGCTTCCATTTAAGGCAATGAAAGAATGGGGAATTGATGGAACACTTTGTGGAAAGTGTTATTCAAAAAAAATTGATGAGCATTATCCAGGGGACCATACCAGAGTAAACAAACACTTGGATTAATTTTTCTGTGATTTAGAATATTTGTTAACATTAAGACAATTCCAAGCTAAAGGATCATCTTTGATATCTTTTTCATCTAGAAATTTAATATCAGTTATTGTTTTTTTCTTTTTTAGTAAATTTACTTGAAAACTAGAAAATTTCTTACAATCACATTTGTTAAATAAACACACATCACCATCACCTTCATCATGATCTTGTGCTTCATGACCACAAGAACATACTGCATCTTTTTTTACATCATCAAGTAATTTGTCAGAATACACACCTAATCTAAGATAAGCTTCTCCATCATGGCCTTTTTTGAATCGTTGATAATTTTCAGATTTTGGTAAGACTTTGTAAAAAGAAAGATTTGTTGCAGGTTTTTGAGAATCAGATCCCATGATAAACCAGTATTGATCATCTTCTTCGACAAATCTAATTTTGATCGATGGATCTACCCACCAATGAATCACATCATGCCATAATGAAACAGATTCTTTTCGGTCATGAAGTAAAGGAACCACATTCATTCGTAAATCATAATATCTGTAAGCAACACCTACAAAGTCATCAAACCAAGGAATTGATTGTGATGACATTGAAAGAAAATCAGGCACTGCTTATTTATCTGATCTGAATGAACGGTAATACTCTTATATCTTGGTTTTAAACTAAACTACACATGGTCTCCTATAGAACTAGCATGCAGATTGTAGCGGATTTACTAACAGTTACTGAACAGTCTGGACAAGAGGGCATTAAAACAACATCACTTCTTACAAAGGCAAACTTATCACATTCAAGACTATCCAAATTCTTAGAGAATTTGACTGGTGCAGGTCTAATTAACAAAATAGAATTTGATGGAAAAAACACATTCATTATTACTCCAAAAGGCAGACAATATTTAGAATCATATGTTAATTTCTCAAGTATTGCAGAATCATTTGGATTAGAACTTTAAAAAAAAGAAATTATTTCTTTGATCTTCTTCTATCAGCGTTTGCTTTTTGACGTTCTTTTTTGTCTTTGTATGAACTGTAAAAGACAATAATGATTATTCCACCAATAGAGCCATAAAATAATGGAAGAAATGGCTCTGGTCGCATATCACCAGTAGTAGGAGAAACAAATGCAATAGGAATACCAACAATCATGAAAACTAAAACAACCATGAGATACTTGTCCATAGTCTGAATTATTTACAAAACCATATATCTTTTTGATTTTAAAAAAATATAGTCATGGTAAAAATCTTAGAATTGGCAGGACTAGGTCTTGTAGCAATAATGACATTAAGTTTTGTAGGAGTATTTACAGAATTTGGGATAAGAAATGGAACATCAGAATTATTTTGGGGTTGCGCTGGTGCAGCACTTTTGATAATAATTTACAGAAAAATGAAAAACAAGCGAGAAGAAAAAATAGAATAAAGCTATGAACTAATCAACGGTAAATCAACCGGCAGATCTATAAAGGACAATTTTCACGTTAGTTATGAGGGGATATGGGAGAAGAAAATAAAGAATGGTGGAAAGGTTTAGGTGCTGAATTAGAAACAGACATCGAAACTTTAGATGAACAATAAACTAAATTTTTTAAAATAATTTTACAAAGCCTTGAACGGGGTACGAACCCGCGACCTAACGCTTACGAGGCGTTCGCTCTACCAGGCTGAGCTACCAAGGCATATTTGGACAAATTCATCAGAGTTAATAAAAAGTCTTTTAGAATTTAGACTATTGAAGAAAACAATTTCAGGAATTAGAGGGATTTTTGGGAATGATCTTCAATTAAGAGATACAATAGAGTTTGCAAATAATTTTTCAACACTAATAAAATCAAAGAAATGTGTTATTGGGAAAGATACAAGACCAACAGGATCTATGATAAAAGAGACAGTAAGTGCCACATTAATGAAAAATGGAATTGATGTTTTTGATTTAGGTACAGTTCCCACACCAGTGGTTTTCAGAGAAGCAAGAAAATATGGAGCAGGGATAGTCATCTCATCATCACATAATCCATTAGAATGGAATGGAATGAAATTCATAATTGAAGGTAGAGGGATTAATGAAAGTGAACTTCCACAAATAATTGAACATCAAGAAATTTCGAAGTCAAAAATTGGCACTGAGGAGAAAATTACATCATCATACATTGATGATGCACAAAAAATCATAGGAAAAATAGAAAATCAGTCTGAAATTGTAGTAGATATTGGGGGAGGTGCTGCCAAAGGATTTGCCTCAGAATTACTTGAAAAATTAGGATGTAAAGTTCAAGTTCTAAATAATGAATTATCAAACAGTTCAAGAGGACCAGATCCCACATCAGATGAATTATCAGAATTGGTTCAAGCCTCAACTAAAAAAGAGATTGGATTTGCATTTGATCTAGACGGAGATCGTCTAGTTGTAGTCAGAGATGGTAAAAAACAAACTCCAGATGTTACATTAGGTTTAGGAGTTGCAAAGTCTTTAGAATTGGGATACAAGAAATTTGTATTAAGTATAGATTCAAGTGTTTCAGTTGAAAAATACATTAAAGAAAACGGTGGAAGTGTACAAAGATCCAAAGTTGGAGAAGCAAATGTTATTGATCTTATGCTAAAGACCGATTCTCAAGCTGGGGGAGAAGGAAGCAGTGGAGGATTTATTCTGCCAGAATTCAATTATTGTAGGGAAGGAATCCTCACAAGTGGTTTAATCACATCAATGTTAGGTACATCAAAATTTAATGAAATTTTAGAATATATGGAAAACTTTATTCAAATTCGAGATAAAACTAAAGTCGATTCAAATTTTCATGACAAAGTTATTGATGAAATAAGTTCTAAATTTGCAAAAGAGTATTCAGAAACAGATACACTAGATGGATTCAAGGGGATAATTGATGAAAATAGTTGGGTATTGATAAGAAAATCAAATACTGAGGACATCATTAGAGTTTCTGCTGAATCAAATGATAAAGAAAAATGCAAAAATATTGTAAAAAATACATTAGAAATGGTAAAACAAAGTTATGAAGAAATTAGATGAAACTGCAATAATTGGAATTTTTCAAAAAGGACTAGGCAAAAGAAAATTTGTTTCTGAAGATATAGAATTTTTTGATATTGGAAAAACAAGAATTTTTACAAAAATAGACACACTTGTCCAAAGTACAGATATTCCAAGTAAAATGAAATTATCAGATGGTGCAAGAAAAAGCATAGTAGCATGTGTAAGTGATTTTGCTGCTAAAGGCATCAAACCTCAATATGGAATTATTTCAATTAATTTACCAAAGTCAATCTCACGCTCAAAAATTAATGATATAGTCACAGGATTCAAAAAAGCAGGCAAAGAATTCGGTATTACAATTCTTGGAGGAGATACAAATGAGGGTAAAGAGATTGTGCTCAGTGTTTGTATTTTTGGTCAAAGCAAAAATTTTGTAAATAGAAAGGATTCAAAGAAAGATGACCTTATTTTTGTTACAGGACCATTTGGATATACTTCTTTGGGGTTAAATGCAATTCTTGGAAAAAAACAAAGTAAAGAAAAGATTGTAAAAAAATCAATTACTGCATTTACAAATCCAAAACCAAAATTAGACTTTGGTATAAAAAATAAAAAATATTTTACATCATCAATGGATTCAAGTGATGGGTTATCAACTACTCTAAATGAAATGTCTAAACAAAGTAAAAAGAAATTTGTGATAAATAAAATTCCAGTAATGAAAGATTTAGAGGAATATGTAAAAACAAAAAAATTGAATCTAAAAAATTTAGTTTTTCATGGAGGTGAGGAATACGAATTTGTTTTTACCACATCACCTAAAAATAAACAAAATATTTTAAAAAATTCAAGGAAACTAAAAACTCCAATAATTGAAATTGGTCATGTCACATCAGGTAAAGGTGTATTTTTGCAAGAAAAAAATAATCAAGTTCGTTTAAAGGATTTAGGTTGGAAACATTTTAAATAATTATTCCCCATGAAGGAAATCTCTTTCAACATTGTTAATTATTTTAAATAAAATATCAGCAGGTAAAGCAGATACACATTCTTTAATCCACAAATCATCAAGATACTTTAACTGATTTCTATCTCTTTCAGGAAGTTCATCAGGATTTGAATCAGGATAAAGTGTATGCATTTTGTATCCTTCATTTGCAATTTGCTGGCAATTTTTTTCTAATGGTGAAATTTCAAATTCATTAGTTGGAGTAAGAAATTGTAAAGTCACAGAACCTAACAAAATTGCTGCCACACCTACACCTATTGCTAGTAAAATGATTGAAGGCATTTGAAAAGATCTAACTGATTATGATATATGAATAATAATCAATTTTGGGCAATATTTTGGGATTTTTCGTGAATTTGAAAAATCAATGTATTTTAAACCCTTTAAGGCGTCAGTACACATTGTCAGAAGTTGAGGCTAAAGTAGAAGAGGCACCAGTTGAAGAGACTGAAGCTGTAGTTGAAGAGACTAAATCTGAAGCTACAGAGGAAACAAAGGCTCAACCAGAGGCAAAAAAAGAAGGCCCAGAAAAATGGGGAATTGCCCATATTTACAGCAGTTATAACAATACAATTATTCACATGACTGATCTTACTGGCGGTGAAACTGTAGCAATTAGTTCAGGTGGAAACCATGTTAATGCAGACAGATACGAATCATCACCATTTGCTGCAATGAAAGCTGCAAATGCAGTAATTGAATCAGCAAAGACTAAAGGATTTTCAGGATTTCATATTAGAGTTAGAGCAGTAGGTGGCGTAGGTTCTAGAGTTCCAGGACCAGGTGCACAAGCTGCAATTAGAGCATTAGCAAGAGGCGGATTTAAAATCGGAAGAATAGATGATGTTACACCAATTCCTCATGACACCACCAGAAAGAAAGGTGGTAAAAGAGGAAGAAGAGTCTAGTCGACTTTTTTTATTTTCAAATTACAACCTTTAGAAGCAAAATAGTCAATCAGGAATTCCGTGAATTTTTCATTTGGATCATTTTTTTGATATTTTTGTAACATATCAGAGAATTTTTCTTCAATTCCATTTTGTAAATTAGGTTTGATTGCTAATTTGAAAAAAGTCCATCCAAATTTTGATGATGGTTCACTTAGGATATATCCATTATATCCATTGACAAGAGTTTCCATATGAGAAAGTGCTTTTTTTATTGACAACAAATCATCAAGGTAATTTTTTGTTCCAACTTCTAAAACTATACTCATGATTCATCACCAGAATCTGATGATTGTGTATTTAGTTTATCACTAAGAGAAACAAATTTTCCATCTTGTTCAACATTGATTTTTGTTTCCATTCTAATGTTTAATCCAATTGATCTAAAAATTGCCAACAACTGACCACCATCAACAATTTCATTTAGTTCACCAGTCTGGATTAATTCAAATAATTTTTGAATAATTAGTTTAGTTTCATTTGGGAATTGGAATTCTGCATTTTCTAAAACTTCTAATCCTCTAAAACCCAATTTTGTTATCAGTTTATCACGTGGGTTTTCTGATGCTTTTTTTGGTTCAACAGAAGATTCTGGTTCTTTTTGTGTAGAAATATTTTTTTGCATTTCTGCTAATCTTTTTGCCTTTAATCTTTCAAGTTCAGAATCATCACTCAACCCTTTATCACTCCTATTGGAACCAATTTTGCGACTTTGGTGGCAATTCCCAAATTATGAGATACATTAACTACAGAATCAACGTCTTTGTAGGCTTGAGGGGTCTCTTCCACCACACCATCTCTTGTTAATGCCTTGATAAAGATGCCCTTATCATTAAGGGATTTTTTAACATCATCTTCAGTATAGTTTCTCCTAGCTTTTGATCTTGACATGGTTCTTCCAGCACCGTGTGCAGTTGAACCAAAACTCAAATCCATTGAATTTGGTTGTCCAAGTAATACCCAACTTGCAGTTCCCATTGAACCTGGAACTAGTACAGGTTGACCCAAATCACGATATCTTGATGGGATTTCATCTCTATTTGCAGGAAATGCTCTTGTTGCACCTTTTCTGTGAACAACAACTTTTCTTTCTTTTCCATCAACTTTGTGTTTTTCAACTTTGGCAATATTATGTGCAACATCATAAACTAAATTCATCTCCAAATCAGATTCTGATTGATTAAACACACGCTCAAAAGATTTTCTTGTCCAGTGAGTTAGCATTTGCCTATTACTCCATGCAAAATTTAATGCAGAAAACATTGCTGCTCGATATGATTCTCCTTCTTCAGAATTATTTGGAACACATGCAAGTTCCCTATCAGGTAAATTGATATCATATTTTGACATTGCTTGTTCTGAAACTCTAAGATAATCACTACACACTTGATGACCAAAGCCTCTAGAACCACAATGAACTAGTACAGTAATTGTTCCTTCTTTGAGACCCATTCTATTTGCAGCTTCTTCATCATGAACTTCTGCTACTTTTTGTACTTCAAGAAAATGATTTCCAGAACCTAAACTTCCAAGTTGAGGTGCTCCTCGTTTTCTTGCCTTATCTGAAACTTTGTTAGGATCTGCATTTTGAATTTGTCCATTCTCTTCACAGACATCTGAATCATCTGAAGAGCCATATCCATGATCAATTGCCCAATTAACACCATTTACTAAAACCTCATCAAGTTCAGAATGACTAAGTTTTACTGCACCTTTAGAACCAACACCAGATGGAATAGAACTAAAAAGATCAGTTACCAAATCTTTTAGTTTTGAGCGAACTAAATCTTCTGATAAATTTGAACGAAGTAATCTTACTCCACAGTTAATATCATAACCAACACCACCAGGACTAATCATTCCTTCTTCAGCATCCATAGCTGCAACTCCGCCAACAGGAAATCCATAACCTTCATGACCATCAGGTAAAACAATACTTTGTCCAACAATTCCAGGAATTGAGGATACATTTCTTGCTTGCATAATGGTTCTATCTGATAGCATTTTCTGAAGTAATGGTGCATCAGCGTAAATTCTAACAGGTACTTTCATTTCAGAGTTAGAATCAGGTTCAATTTCATATTGATTCTCTCCAATTTTTTTTGGAGTTACAGACGACATGAGTAATGGTAAAATTTTGTTTCAATCCCATTTAAATCATAATTATAATTTAGATTCAAAAAAATTGCAGTGCAGTCTTACTGATTATAACTAAATTTAGCCTTTAGATTAGCAGATTTTGAAATTAAATAATACAATCAAAATTTCCAGTATAGTCATGTTATCAAGTTTGATGTTTTTGATTCCGATATCTCAAATTTCTGAGGCAACATCTGAAATTCAACCAATTATTCTTAGTTGGGATTATTTTCAAGAATCAAATAAGAACTTCATAGAATATGATGCATTTTTGAGTCATGGAACACAAAGAGAATGGGCATGGGAGAAAATAAAGTCAGAGAAATGCTCTTTTCAAATCACATCAATAAAATCAAACACTGTGATTTTTTCTGAAAAGTCATGGGTAAAAGAAGATAAAAAAAGTGACGAGTTGTTAAATCATGAGCAAAGACATTTGGATATTCGTGAAATATTCAATCAAAAAGGAAATAATGAATTTCAAAAAATTATGTTTAAAGAATTTGAATGCTCAGAAAATGCTTCAGAAAGAGACATTGAAAATCAGGTCAACAGAATCGTGATTAATTTCTTTGACTCTTTTGAAAAAAAACATTATGAATTTCAAGAAAAATACGACCATGAAGTTGAACACGGATTAGACAAAGAAATGCAGAAAAAATGGGATCAAAGAATTGATTGTATGTTAGAAAATTATCAAAATAGTTATTTGTGTGAATATTACAAAGTATGAAATTTGTTTTTAAATATAAAATCAGTATTAGTTTGAACTAATTCTAAATAGATTAATTAACAGTTAAGAGATTTTTGGACTATGGCAAAAACTATAGCATTTGCTAGTATCATTGCAATGGCTGCATTGATGGTGGGTTCATCAACAATGCCAGCTATGGCAGAATGGACATTTGGTTAAGAAGAGAACAGAGGTGTTTCTACTTTTGATGCCAGTGATAGTACTTGGACATTTGGTTCAGAAGAGAACAAAGGTGTTTCTACTTTTGATGCCAATGAAAGTGTCTGGACTATTGGTTCATGGGGAGTTACAGAAACAACAACCGTTTCTGAAACAACTGAAACAACAATCCAAACAACCACAGATTCAACCACAATTGATACAGGCAAAATGACTAATTCAGGATTACAATGTGTCCAAACATTCTTTGGATTACAGTGTAGTTAATCAAAAATCAGGGGACCTATAACTTAGTTATAGCCTTTCTTTTTTTTATTTAAAATAAAATCAAAAAAATTGATGTAAATAATTTCAAACATGAGATTGAGGAATCAATTTAACTATAAGGAAATGATTTCATTAGTTATGGTAAGAGGAAAGATTTCTGAAAAAGAAAAAGAGAAACAAAAAGAAGAGCAAAAAATTAGAGCCAGTGCATCAAGGGCTGCAAGAAGAAGCGGCAAGCCTCTCAAAAAAGAAGGTAAAGTAAGCAAATCAAAAGCAAAGACAAAAGAGACTAGATCATCAAAGAAGGTTGCTGCTGTAAAAAAGAGAACAAGAAGTTAGATGGTTATTCCAATTGTTGTTCTTGTAGCGATACCAATATTTCTTGGAATTGTATACATGCCACCATTTGATATGCCAGTAGAAGAAAAAAGTGATATTCCAGAAGAACCAGACATAAGTTTCTTGTATTTTATTTTGCTTGGGATTTGGAGTTTGTATTTGATTAAAATTATTATCCAGATAAGAAAAGGATCATTCAAAATGACGCAGAGGTACTAGTATGAACACAGCACCATACTGGAGAAAAAATATTTGTTCAGACTGCAAGAGAGTGAAATGTCAAAAAGGTTGTTTATGTGATTGTCATCAATTACGAGATAGAATAAACTAAGTTCAGACTTTATGAGTAGATTTATTTTCGATGTATAACGACTAGAAATATTGGCAATTTTACCTATTGATAATGGTCGCTATGGCACAAAAGAAATGATGGAGATTTTCAGTGAACAAAAGAAAGTCGATTATCAGTTAGAAATTGAAGGAGCTGCAGCCATTTCTCAAAGCGAAATAGGTATGATCTCAAAAAGCATAGGTAAAGAAATTCACAAAGCAGCAATGTCAGGCAAAATCACTGCAAAAAGAATCAAACAACTAGAGGCAAAAAGTGACCACGATACTGCAGCACTAGTAGAATCACTTAGTGAGAAATGTAGCAAAAACGCAAGACCATGGATTCACTATGGATTAACAAGCAATGATTTGGTAGATACTAGCAACTCTATGCAAATGCGAGATGCATTGCAAATTATCGAGCCAAAAGTTGCAAAGATGGCATCAATATTGGCAAAAAAAGCAGCAAAGCATGCAAAGATTCCAGCAGTAGGTAGAACACACGGACAGCATGCAAGTATCATTTCATTTGGATTAAAGTTTGCAAATTGGGCAGCTGAAATGGCAAAACATGTTGAGAGAATTGAAGAGATTAAGAAAAGAATTTTGATTTGCAAAACATTAGGTGTTGTTGGTACTGGTTCACTAATGGGTGCAAAATCCCTTGAAGTGCAAAAACGAGCTGCAAAGAGATTGAAGCTATATCCTGCTGAAGTTACAACACAAGTAGTACCACGTGAAAGATATGCAGAATATGTATTTGAATTGGCATTAATTGGAGCCACTTTGGAGAAAATTGCAATTGAGATTAGAAATCTGCAGAGAACTGAAATTGGAGAAGTTGCAGAACAATTCAAGAAAGGTCAAATGGGAAGCAGTGCAGTTCCTGTAAAGAGAAATCCAATTAAAAGTGAGCGAGTATCATCATTATCAAAATTAGTACGAAGTCAAGTTGCATTATCATTTGAAAATATTCCATTATGGCATGAAAGAGATTTATCAAATTCTGCTAATGAGAGATTCGTAATTCCTACAGTATCAATACTGGTTGATGAAATGCTTGAGACCATGACTAGAATTGTTTCAAATTTGATGGTAAATGAGAAAAGAATTGTTGATAATTTGTATGTCACAAAGGGTCAAATCTTTGCAGAATTTGTACTAGAAGCTCTAATCAAAAAAGGAATTCCAAGATTTGTTGCATACAGAGACGTTCAGCGAGTTGCATTTGAGGCAAATGACAAGGGAATGTTTTACAAGGATGCCATAAAAAACGACAAAGCATTTTCATCAAAACTAACTGAAAAAGAGATTGATGCAATATTTGCACCTGAAAAACATCTAGGAGCATCACCTAAGATTATCAGTAACGTAAACCAATCTGTTCAAAAAACAGTAAAGAAATTCATCTAGTCTTTAGCAGAGTTTTGTGAATTTTAGAACCATACTGTAGTGCTTTCTTTCGTTTGTTACAAGAAACTTCAGGGACATCAACTTCTTTTGCTAGTTTTCTGATGATGTGTTTTCTGTACAGGTCTTCAGAATCTGTAATCTTGTCTGTTATTGGAACAGTCTTTGCATAATCAATGAAATCTGCTGATAGTAATGGTTGTAGAATTTGTACATCAAATTCTGATGCAATCATGTTGACTGCCTTCATCATTTTCAATTCATTGTCTAGTTTTGCTTCCATGACTTTGTTAATTTCAGATTCTCCACCTGAAAATGCCTCTCTATATGCATTATAGCCACAAAATAACTCATCAATTCCGTTTGCAGTAACTACAGTACTGATTCCTAAACTCTTTGCTAGTTTTGATACGTAATGAAATGCAATACAGTTTTCATTCCATGAAAGATTATCTGTTTTTATTTTTTCATGAATATCAGATGGTATTGACGGAAAGTCTTTAGGATCAATCTCTAAAACATGATGAGAATAGTTTAGTTGTTCATTGACTTCTTTTGCAAATAAAATATCATGGGATTCTGCAAATCCAATGGTAAGTAAAGTAATGTCATAATCCATATCTTTACAAATTTTTGAAATCAGTGTACTGTCAACGCCACCTGAATATGCAATTCCAATTTTTTTATCTGGAACAGTTTGAGTAATGGAATCTTTGATTTTATCAAATAGTTCTTGATATTTTTCATCCATGACTATCTGATTTTAACAAAGGGTAATGAATCAAACTCTTTAACTATTAATGGAATAAAAAAATACTGAAAATGATGAGACTATCCCAACTAGAAATTGAAGAAGAGCTCAAAAACCTACCAGGATGGAGCATAGTTAATGAGAAACTACACAGAGAAATTGAGTTTGAGAGTTTCAATCAAGCCTTTGGATTTATGACAAGAGCTGCAATGGAGATTGAAAAGATGAATCACCATCCAGAGTGGTTTAACGTGTATAATAGAATCACAATAGATTTGATGACTCATGATGCAGGAGGGATTACAAAAAATGATACTCATCTGGCAAAAATCCTCAATTCCCTACTTTGATGAGTAATTTCAGGCACAAAAATGAATGGTTTGACAATATGTTTAAAGTGAAAATTCTTATCTGATTTGAATTTATGAAATTCTGTTATGGGTTTGTTTGATAGATTTACTCGTACGTTTGACAAGTATGGATATGACCTTGATGGCTATGACAAAGATGGGTTTGATAAAAATGGTTATGACAAAAATGGGTTTGATGAAGATGGATACAACAAAAATGGTTATGACAAAAAAGGATTTAACAAAAATGGGTTTAACAAAAAAGGATACGACAAAAA
>CAYTNP010000028.1:0-9177 GCA_964439165.1 uncultured Nitrosopumilaceae archaeon
TTCTAGTTTAGGTTTTAATTCATCAGACTCTTTGTCTAATACTTCTTTAACTTCTTTAACGGCATCAGTGATTTTGATTCCTTGTTCTTGAGAAATTTTATCTTTAAGATCATGATTTACTAATTTCTCAGTAGTGTAAATGTAACTTTCTGCTTCATTTCTAAGATCAATTTTTTCTTTCTTCTTTGTATCTTCATCAGAGAATTTCTCTGCATCTTCTTTTAGTTTTTCAATTTCTTCAGGAGATAATTTTGAAGATGATTCAATTGTAATTTTTGCTTCTTTTTGAGTACCAAGATCTTTTGCAGTGACATTAATTATTCCATTTGCGTCAATATCGAACTTGACTTCAATTTGAGGAACTCCTCTAGGAGCAGGTGGTAAATCAGTAAGATTGAAACTTCCTAAGGAAACATTGTCTGTTGCCATTGGACGTTCACCTTGAACTACATGAATTGTTACAGCTGTTTGATTATCTGCAGCAGTCGTAAACACTTTACTTTTAGATGTTGGAATTGTAGTATTTCTTTCAATTAGTGGTTCTCGAACACCACCCAAAGTTTCAATTCCTAATGTTAATGGGGTTACATCAAGTAATACAATATCACTTGCAACATCTCCAGCAATAATTCCTGCCTGAATTGCAGCACCCATTGCTACTGCCTCCATAGGATCAACTCCAGATTCAGCCTCTTTACCAACAACTTCACTTACAAATTTTCTAACTAGTGGAATTCTTGTTGGTCCTCCAACCATCACGATTTTATTAATATCAGAAGCAGTTAGTTTTGCATCTTCAAGAGCTTTCAAAACAGATGGCTTACATCGTTCAACTATAGAGCCAATCAATTCATCTAATTTTGCTCTAGTAATTCTTAATTCAAGATTTTTTGCACCAGATGATGGATCATGTGAAATGAAAGGTAAGTTAACATCAGTTTCCATTACTGTTGATAATTCAATTTTTGCTTTTTCTGCAGCTTCTCTAATTCTTGTCATTGCAGTTGTATCTGAGGATAAATCAATTCCTTCTTTTTTCTTAAACTCATCAGCAATGAAATCGATTAGAACTTTATCCATATCTGTACCACCTAGTTGAGTATCACCAGATGTGCTCATTACTTCAAATACTCCACCTCCCATTTCCATTATGGTGACATCTAGTGTTCCACCACCAAAATCAAAGACAAGGATTTTCATGTCTTCGCTTGTCTTGTCTAATCCAAATGCTAATGATGCTGCAGTTGGTTCATTAATTATTCTAACAACTTCAAGACCAGCAATAGTTCCAGCATCTTTTGTGGCCTGTCGTTGGTTATCATCAAAATATGCAGGAACCGTAATTACTGCTTTTTCAACAGGTTCACCAACAAATGCTTCAGCATCTTTTTTGATTTTTTGTAAAATGTATGAAGAAATTTGTTGAGGTTTGTAATCTTTATCTAAAATTTTAAAAACATGTTCTGAGCCCATTTTTCGTTTTGCTGCAACAACAGTATTTTCAGGATTTGTGACTGCTTGTCTTCTTGCAGGTTCACCAACTAAAAGTTCACCTTCTTTTGAAAATGCCACAACTGAAGGAAATGCTTTTCCACCCACAGTAGCGCCTTCTGCAGCAGGGATAATGGTTGGTTTTCCACCCATAACTACTGCAGCAGCAGAGTTACTTGTTCCTAAATCAATCCCAATAACTTTAGCCATATTTTATCATCCTTTTTTTGAAATTTCTACCAACGTAGGTCTTATAATCCTCTTTTGAGAAATATATCCCTTCCTGATCTCTTTGGTTATTGTATTTTCGTCTAAACTCGAATCAGGAATTATAGAAATAGCCTCATGGCAGTTTGGATCAAAAATTTCTCCTAAAGCATCAATTGGGGTTACCTGATATTTCTTTAACATAGAATCCATATTTTTTAGAATAGAATCCAAGCCATCTACATTAATTTTATTTTCAGAAAAAACTTCCTTTGCTCTAATAAAATCATCATAAATTTTTAGAAAATCTAATAAAAATTCATCAACTTTGGAGTTGACACCATTTGTAATATCAGATTCTGTTTTTCTACTTAAATTTTGAAAATCAGCTAAAACGTGTTTTAATTTTTCATCTGAATCTTTGACTTTTTGTTTTTCTAATTCTAATAATTTTGTTAATTCATCATTACTGGGATTTGAATCAACAGAAGATTCATCAATTTCTGAACTATTTTCAGATTCTGCATCAGATAATTCATCCGAATTAGATTCATTTTCAGAAATTACATTTACTGGAATTTCATCTGACTCGTTTGACATTTCAAACAGAATAGTAATTGAGCTAATTTATAGTATTATTGAATCGTTTCGCACAAAGGATTTGCTTTAACAATTATCAAATCAGAATCTTGTTTTGATTTTTCGATATTGTCAAAATCAGATTTTGAGCATGTTACAACAATTGTTGTTTTATCACTATGAAATAGATCAAAGTTTGGATCCTCATATGCTTCAACATCCCCAATATAATCACGTAATCTAGAAGTCAAATTTTGAAGCATTTCAATTTTATCTCCACGCATTACATGTTGATCAAGGGTCCACGATAATGCAATTTTTGTTCTACTAGCTTTAAGATCATTTTTCTTTAATGTAGAACGAATTTCATCAATTAGTCGTTTAACATATCCATCAATTCCTTTAACACTTCCATTTATCAAATACATGAGTGTGTTAGCGCCTTCAAATGATGAACCAAGTGATTTTAGATCTAGTAATCCACTAACCATGTTATCTAGAAATATTTCTTGAAAATCATCAGAGGACAAGTCATTTTTTGTGATTTCATCTTGTGCGTATTTGCATACTTCTAAAACACTACACAAACTTGAAAATCTAGATAAAATTTCAATTGCATGAAAATGTTCAGAGGAAGAAATAGCAACAAATTTTTTCTCTTTTTTACCAACTGTAAGTAAATCAGATAATATAGGATCTTTTTTTCCATTAAAAGATCCAATTGTTTTGGGTTGTTGATTTAGATCTTCTAAAGGATAGTAAAAGTATGAAATTTGTTTTCCAACCTGAAGACCAGTAACATGTTCTAATAATGAGATATTTTCATTGTTCCCTCCAAATCCAGTTGGAAGTGTAAAAACAACTGAGCTGTTTTTCTTCAATGATGTAACTGCATCTTTGAATTTAGAATGAATCTCAGTTTTGATGTCTTGACCTGTTTTTCTAATTCTTGGTGTAAAAAATAGATATTGTGCTTTTGAAATAGCAACATCAATTGGTTCCATAGCTAATAATGGCTCATCTTCTTTTAGAGAAGAAACATTAGGATATGTCTTAGCTATTTCAGCTTTAAGGGATATTGCAGAAGGTGTAGATTCATCAATTATGTAAACATCTGCACCTTTGATTGCCATTTGAGATGCAATAGCATATCCTTCAGTACTTAAGCCATAAACAACAACTTTTGCTCCCCCCATTACACTTTGATGGAAGTATTTGACTAAGAAAAACTTATTGAAGTAACTACAATTACAAAAAATACTTGAAAATATGGATAGATATTCTCACTCCAAAACAATTGTTGTTTTCTGAACCAATAATTGAAAAATTGAGTAAAAAACATGAAATTCTATGTACTTCTAGAGAATATGTAGAAGTTCAAAAATTAGCCAAAATAAGAAAATTTGACCTCAAAAATGTGGGAAAGCATGGTGGAAATGACAAGAATGGAAAGTTGTGTGCAAGTATTGAAAGAATGGATAAATTATCAAGAAAAATCAAGACGTTTCAGCCTGATGTAGTGATTAGTTATTGTTCTCCTGAAGCAGCAAGAGTTTCATTTGGTTTAGGGATTAAACATATTGTATTTTGTGATTCTCCTCATGCAAATGCAGTAATGCGATTAACATTACCACTTGTTCAAAAATTACTTACTCCAAATATTATTCCAAAAAAAGAATTTTCTAAATTTGGTATTTCTGAAAAAAATATAATTTCCTACAAAGCAATTGATGCCTTTGTAACTATCAAAAGAAAAATAGATGACAAAATCTCATTACCATTTAAGAATAATAAAAGAAAAAATATTTTGGTCAGGGTAGAAGAAGAAGAGGCATCATATGTATCAAAATCAACTAAAATAATTCAGATAATTAAAAAAATCACAAATGATTTCAAAGAAGAAAATATTGTGATTTTAGGCAGATATACTAATCAAATAAAAAATCTTCAAAAAATTGTAGGAAAAAATGCTACGGTGGTAAAAATGTCATTTGATGGAAAACATTTGTTAAATCATACTGATATTTTTATAGGATCTGGAGGAACTATGACAGCAGAATCCGCATTAATGGGCATTCCAACAATTTCCTATAATGCAGTTCCAAATATTGTAGAGAATTATTTGTTAAAGAAAAATTTGTTAAAAAGAGAAACTAATCCGGTAGTGGTTTCAAAACAAATAAAAAATATTTTAAATTCTTCAAGAAATCTAAATAAAAGCAGAGCTAAAAAAATTGTAGGACAAATGGAAGATCCTATTCAAAAATTAATCAAGGTAATCAAAGAATAATTTTAATTTTCAGAGTCAGATTAAAATAAAAAGTTCATTAAGGGAATGAGAGTGTTTCATTTAGCAGCCCGGTAGTGTAGCGGTCAAGCATTTGGGCCTTTGAAGCCCGAGACGCAAGTTCGAGTCTTGCCCGGGCTACTTTATTTAAAACTAAATTGACTGTAACACGAATATAATATAGAGAGTTTTTCTGAAATTAGGTACAATGACAGATATTATTTTGGGCATGGGAGAAGTTGGAGAAACTCTGTTTGATTTACTCAAAAATAGAAATTTTGAATGTGTAGGAATTGATTCTGATGCCTCAAAATCTAAAAACTATACTAAAGATTCAATGATTAAAAATCCAGAATATCTTCACATATGTCTACCAGGGGAATTATCTGAATTTATAGAAATCACATTAGATTGGATCAACAAATTTGAAGGATTAAAAATTGTACTTGTTCATTCTACAGTAAAACCAGGAACAACAAAAAAAATTCAAGAAAAATCAAACGTACCAGTTTTATTTTCACCTGTTCGTGGAGTGCACAAAAGATTTTCTGAAGACATAAAAAAATATACAAAATTTATTGCTTCAGATGATAATCAAATAGATCAAGAAATTGAATTAGAACTAAAAAATAGATTTGAGAAAATTGAATTGATGTCTACTACTAAAACTGCGGAACTTGCAAAAATATTGGTAGACACAACATACTATGGATGGTTGATAAGTTATGCACAAATTACAAAAATGATTTGTGAAAAAGAAGGAGTTGATTTTGATGAAATGTGGAAATTTGCAGATGAAATTCATGAAAAATTAGGAAACAGGCCAAAAATGTATCCTGGAGTAATAGGAGGACATTGTGTTATTCCTAATCTAAACTTAGTTGATTATGAAAATATAGACATGGTTAAAAAAATAAATGAAGTTTATGAAAAATTCAAAAAATAATTATTAATTTTAGAAGTCTAATTTTGTTAAAAGTTTTGAAGCAATTACAAAAAGAACAGATGCAATTCCAACAAGAATCAACATTTCTAAAATTACAAATTCAGTTATATTTCCAAAAATTCCTGCTCTAATTACATCAACCAGATATGTTAATGGGTTTAGATAAAATGCAGAACGTAAAGGTTCAGGAACACCATCTGCAGGATAAAATGCAGTACTTACAAAGGCAAAAAATAGAAAAACAGTATTAATAATTACATTAAATCCTTCACTAGAATGTATTCTAGTAGAAATAATTGATGCCAATGAACCAAATAATATTGAACCTGTTATAGCTCCAAAAATAAGAATTGGGATAGTAAATAGAGAAAATTCTATTGAATCAAAAAATACAGGATACCCAACTACTGCTATCAATGATGCACTTACTAATCCAACAATACCTATAGTGAAAATATTACTTAGAATGTAATGACTTCTAGTAAATGGTCCAGACATAATCTGCTCAAACATTCCATGTTTTCTGTCATTCCAAATCAGAATTCCAGAAATGAGAGTACTATTCATTATATTAAATCCGATCATCCCTGATGCTAAAAATGCCGGGTAATCAAGATCTTTTCCAATAAAAGGAACGTCATTGATTAGTGGGGCATATGCATAACCTGCAATAAAAATATAGATTAAAGGAAAAATCACCTGCCAAATTAAAAATCCAGGATTAAGAGAAATTGTTAGATTTCTATTTACCAGTCTAATTATTGGATGTATTTTGTTTCACCATTTTTAAAAAGATGTCTTCAAGATTTGTTGGTACAGCAGATAAATCTTCAATTTCAATATTATTTTCATTAAGTATTTTCAAAACTTGTAATAATACTAATTCAGATTGTTCAGAATGAATAATAAGATTTGTACCATTTTCAAAATCAATTTTGCAGTCTGAAATTTCAGATAATAAAGACAAGATTTGGGGTTGCTTTTCAAATAAATGAATTTTAATAGTTTTTTCTTTTCCAAATCTAATTTTTAATGCATTAGGAGAATCTACTGCAACAATTTTTCCTTTATCGAGAATTGCAATTTCATCACAAAGATATTCAGCCTCTGTAAGAATGTGAGTAGTATAAAATATTGTTAATCCAGTTTTTACTTTATTTTTCAAATAATCCAACAATTTCCTTCTTGCACTTGGATCTAGTCCAACAGTTGGTTCATCTAAAAATAAAAGATCCATATCATGCATAAATTCACGAGCAACTTGAACTCGTCTTCTTTGGCCAATTGAAAGATCCTCATTTCTTTTTTTACGAATTTCAACAAGATCAAAATCTTCTAAAAGTTGATTCATTCTTTTCTTGCGTTCAAATTTTGGAACATTCCACATCATTCCATATTTATCAAGAGCCTTTTCAACAGTGAGAGTAGGTTCGTAACTAGGTTGTTGTAAAACAACACCAATTTTATGACGAACCTCTAATGGGTTTTTGATTGCATCTATGCCTAAAATTCTAAGAGAGCCTGAAGATGGAGAAATCAAGGTTGTCAGAAGTTTAATGGTTGTTGATTTTCCAGCCCCATTTGGGCCTAAAAATCCAAAAACCTGGCCTGATTTTACTGATAATCCAATATCATCTACAGCTTTGATTGAATCATAGGATTTTGATAGATTGCTTACTTCAATACAAGACACAATAAATCTGCGATCTTCCTATTAATTTAGTTAGTGAGACAAATTAAGAGAATTATTGAAAAGGTGAATTTATCAAGAAAAATTATTAGTAAATTTCAAAAAAAATGAACTTAAAAAAAATAAACATGGACAAATAAAGAAAATGCGATCTTTTTAAAAACAAAAAAGATTTTTTAAAAAATGAAATTTTTATTAATAGAACAAGTTTAGCAAAAATGAATTGTCTGAATTTGATAGTTTGATTGATAAATTAATTGAACAAAAATCAGAATTAACTAGAGAAGACATTGAAGAGCAAATAAAACAGAAAAAAGAAAAGATTGGTGCAGGGTATTTGACGGATCAGGGTGCATTGTTTTTGATTGCATCAGATTATGGAGTTACATTATCAGGTCCTCTAAAAGTAGAATTAAGTATTAAAGATCTGTATGCAGGTGCAAAAGAAATTTCACTAGAAACAAGAGTTTTGAATCTTTCTCCTGCAAAACAATTTTCAAGAAAAGATGGGTCACCGTTTTATCTTAGAACAATGACAGTGTATGATTCCAATTCAACAGCCAGTGTCAAATTGTGGGATGAAAAAGCAAATTTGCCTGGAATCGAAAATATCAAACCGGGAGATTTAATCAAAATTATCAAAGCATATGTAAAATCTGATCTTGATGGCTCACCAACAATCAATATTGGTTCTGGTTCAAACATTGAAACTACAGAAACAAAAAGTGAAATCCCAACTATTGATACCCTTACAAAAGATGTAAGTGAATTACAAGAAGGTCAAAAAGATCTTGTAATGTCAGGAATTATTGATGGGGTCATTAGTGGAATGGAATTTACAAATTCTCGAGGTCAGCCTGGAAAGGCATTAAGAATGAGGCTAAAAGGCAAAGATGGAAATGGAGTCAGAGTAGTGATTTGGGGAAAAGATGAATCATCAGTTCCAAACATGATTTCACAATCAGCTAAAGTAAGATTACTTGGAGTTAGAGCAAAATCAGGAAACCAAGGATTAGAGATTCATGGAAATGAGGCAACCATAATAGAAATAGATGGTGGTGAGATTGAACCAATTATTGCAAGAGTACTTTCAATGTCAACAACTGAAACAGGAAAAAATATGATTTTAGCAGTAGATAATAAAAAAAATACATTCAACATTAGTGATTCATCAAATACTACTAGTATTTGTAAAGAAGGAGATGTCATAGAGTGTATGCCATCAAAAGTTTATGGAAATTCAGTAACACTAGATGAAAATTCTTTTGTAAGAAAATTAGATGAAGATGATTCAATTCCAACATTATCTAAATTTAGAACAAAAATTAGTGATATCAAAGTAAATGAAAGTTATTGTATTGAATCAATTATTCTTAAAGTTCCTGAAAGAAAAGAAGTTCAAACTAAAACAGGAGAATCAATTTCACTATCAGAAATGTTTGTTGAAGATGATACAGGTCAAATTTGGGTTAAAGGATGGAGAAATCAAGCAAGATTAATTGATAAATGTGAATTAGGAGAAATAGTTTCAATTACAGGATTAAATGCAAAAGCTGGTCTTGAAGGAAGAATAGAATTATTTTTAACAGCATTTTCAAAAATCATAAAAAAGAACTAAGAATCCCAAAAACCTCTTGTAACAACATATTGTCTTTCAGCTTCATAGATTTGTTTAAACAAGTGTTCTTCATCTATCATATTTCGCAATATTCTTGCGGCAGTATCTGCCCCGATACCATATCCAGACATGACAGTAATTGCAGTTTTACCAAAATTTTCAACTAATGAAGAGACTTTCCAGGCACGATTAAACTTGTGTTTTTCATCTGATGATAACTTTTTCCCATCATGTTTTTTTCGGATAATTTTTGGAAGATCATAATCAGAGTAATATGTAGCAGTAATTTGCCTGGCTTTACAATAAGGACATACTAGGATATTTTTTACTTCATTTGTTTGAAAAACACGTTCCCATTT
>CAYTNP010000028.1:9277-13328 GCA_964439165.1 uncultured Nitrosopumilaceae archaeon
AGCCTCATGAACAAGTGCTGTTTTAGAATAACGTTCATACAAAAATCTAGCAGATTTTCTTTCATAAATTGCACCACGTCCAACTATACCAAACTTTTTTGCAACACACCATGTCTTCCAATTTACATTATGGGTTCCAGCTAAAGATGCAGTAACCATAAAATGTAAATCATAATCATCTTTAATTACTTCAAGAAAAAGTTTTTCTGAAATTCGAGATCTTGTAGATAAAACAATTCTATATCCATCCGAACGAGCATCAACTACAGAACCTAATATTGATGAAAGCATTGAAGAAAGCAAAGTGGATAATGTAGAATTAATTTTTGTTCCAAAACATGAATGGATTACAATTGAACCTTGAGATTTATTTGATTCAATTATAAAATTGGTATCATCAGGTATTTCATCAAAATTTAATTTTTCAATTGTTTTATTAGTTAATTCGAGTGATCCATTACTGACTCTGCTACGAAAATTTCCTACTTTTTTTGCAGTTTTATAATCAATGGGTATACTTTCACCTTCCCAATATGGGACAGTTATTCCTCCTCCTCTAAACGGTTCAACATTTACAGTGAATGATTTCTCATCTACATTTAGAATTCTCCATTGGGAACCTTTTAACACAAAAATATTTCCTGAATCACCAAAATCACCTACAAATCTTTGATCTAATGAGCCAATAATTTTTTTTCCAACACTATCGAAAACTTTGAATTTTAAAATATCTGGAATTGTTGAAAGATTTTCAAAATAATATTTGAATGAACGGCCTTTTTTCCAAAAAGTCATTTTGGTTCTATCAAAAAATATCAAATAATTTGCATCAAGCAAATCTAACACATCAACAAATTCCTCTAGTTGTAAATTTCTAAATGGATACGCCTTTCTTACCAATTCAAATGCATTTTCTACAGAAATTTCACCAATTTGCATTGTTAATCCCACTAAATGATGTGCTAAAACATCAAGAGAACCATCATGAATTTTCTGTTCTTCTATTGAACCTTCTTTAATTCGTTCAAGAATAGCCTGTGCTTCAAATTCATCATCAGAATTATTTGTAATAATTAATCCTTTAGCTGATGCATTTCTGTTATGCCTACTTCTTCCTATTCTTTGAATTAATTTTGAAACTTGTCTTGGAGAACCATAATGAATTACTAATTCAACTGAGCCAATGTCTAAACCTAATTCTAGTGATGATGTACATACAACAATTCCATGTTTTCCTTCACGTAAATTTTGTTCAGTTTCTTCTCGTACCTCTTTTGAAAGTGAACCGTGATGTAATTCAATTGCAATGGAAGATTTTTCTTTTAAAATTGATGCTAAAAATTCAGCCTCACCACGGGTATTAGTAAATAAAAGAACAGGAGAATCTAATTTCAAATCTAAAACGTGTTCTACGATTTTTTCTGCTACATCAGAAATTGTTCCTTCTACATATTTTATTTCTACATCATATTTTCTAACAGAAGTATCTCTAATAATTTCACATTTTCTTTTAGTTCCAACAACAAATTTTCCTGCTTCCTCAAAATTCCCTACTGTAGCAGATAATCCAATTTTAGTTAGAGGGAATTTTGAATTTAATTCCAATCGTTCAATACTTAGAGAAAGTTGAGTTCCTCGTTCACTTGCTAGTAATTCATGAACTTCATCAATTACAATCCATTCTAAATCAGATAGTGCGTCTAACATTTTGATTTGAGTTAAAAGAATTACCAAAGTTTCAGGTGTTGTGATTAAAATATCAGGTGGATTGTCTCTGATTTTTCTTCTATCTTTTTGAGTAGTATCACCATGTCTGATTTCAATAGTTAGTTCATTTTCATGTGCATATTTTGTTATTCGTCGAAATACATCTCGATTTAATGCACGTAAGGGTGTAATGTAAAGAGCTTTTATTTTTCCATTAGTTTTTGAATTTTTTAATATTGAAAATATTGGAATGACAGAGCATTCTGTCTTTCCTGAACCTGTAGGAGCAATAACAAGACAATCTTTTTTCTGTAAAATTATTGGTGAGGCTTTATTTTGAATTTCAGTTAAATTTGTAAATCCAAATTTTTCAAATAATGAATTAGGAATCTGATTCATCAGTGGAGTTTGATCTTGATCTTTCATAAACAATTACACCTACTAAACCAAGTGCAAACAAAACTACAGTAATAATTGGAATAGAATCAAAAATTCCTGCCATAGATAAACTCAGTAAATGACTGTTAAATATCTTCAGAATAATCTGATAAACCTAAAATATTGATTTTATATGGAAATGATTTTTTTTCTAATGCCCAATAAATTTCTCCTTGAAATTTTGATGCGTTTTTAGAAAGATGAATTTTAATGTGTGTAAAAGGATCAATCGCACTTTTCATATTCTCAATTTCCTTACCTTCAATGTTTCTGATCATATTAGAAAAAATGATAGGAATTTTTTTTCTTATTGAAAATTTTGATAGTTCATGCATGTATTTCATAAATAATGAGTTTTTTTCAAAAGTAGAGTCATCATTTTTGTATTCATAAGAAAATAGATCAGTAATATTATCAATAATGATTAAAGAAAAATTCTCATTTTCTAGTTTTTCAATAGATTTGATTTGTTCAGAAGTATTAGTTAATCTTGATACTGTAATTTTTTGAAGAAAATCAAGTTGTGTTTCTGATTGTTTTTGAATTTCTAGAATTCTTTCTGGTCGAAATCCACCAGTAGTATCAAAAAATAAAACATTTCCATCATTTTTTATGGAATTTGTTAAAAATTGTAATAACAACTGAGTTTTTCCAGTCCCATTTGCACCAAAAATATCAACAATAATTCCTTTAGAATTCCCATTTGTTAAAAATTCATTTAATTTTTGAATTCCATTAATGTCCATTTGATAATATTTAGAAAAAGGAGAAAAAATTTAAGGAATTTCAATTTTTTTGGAGGAGGTAAGGCTTTTATTCGAGAGAAAAAGGTTGCAAACTAAGTGAATAATTAGTGTCACAATCAAATAGTGCAAAAAGACCTTTAACAACTCTTCAAAAAAGTACAAAGAAGAAAGTTACCGTACGACTAAAAAATGAAGTTGAATACAAAGGAAAAATGGATAATGTTGATTCATACATGAATTTGATTATGACTGATGCTGAAGAATTACACGATGGTAAAACAATTGCAAATTATGGTAGAGTAATTGTTAGAGGTAACAACGTATTATTCATCAAACTAGAAAACGAACTCTAGTAAATGATGTGGTTTTATGACCAATAATTTTCTATTTACATCCGAATCAGTAACAGAAGGTCATCCAGACAAAGTCTGTGATAATATTTCTGATGCATTTTTAGATGAATATCTTAAGCAAGATCCAAATTCCAGAGTAGCAGTTGAAACAATGGTAACAACTGATTTTGTTGTAGTTTCAGGAGAAGTTACTACTAAAGCTGATTTTGATAAAAAAGCTCAAGAAGAATTAGTTAGAAAAACAATTCGTGAAATTGGATATGACAATAAAGATTTGATGTTTGATGCAGATTCTTGTAAAGTAGAATTACGATTACATTCTCAAAGCCCAGATATCAGTCAAGGGGTTACTGCAACTGAAGAAAAAGAACAAGGTGCAGGAGATCAAGGATTGATGTTTGGTTATGCAACAAATGAATCAGAAGAATTAATGCCATTACCAATTTTATTATCACATAAAATTATTCAAAAATTATCACAAGTTAGAAGAGATAAAACATTACCTTGGGTTAGACCTGATGGCAAATCACAAGTATCAGTTAGATATGAAAATGACAAACCAATAAAGATTGAAACAGTTGTTGTCTCAACACAACATGCACCAGAAATTTCGCAAGAAGAAATTTCAAATGAAATTATTGATAAGGTAATCAAGCCAGTTTTAGGAGACTTGTGGAATGATCAAATTAAAACCCACATCAATCCCACAGGAAAATTTGTAATTGGAGGTCCACATGGGGATGCAGGATTAACTGGAAGAAAAATCATCGTTGATACTTATGGTGGATTTGGAAGACATGGTGGTGG
>CAYTNP010000029.1:0-9294 GCA_964439165.1 uncultured Nitrosopumilaceae archaeon
AAGATGCTGCACAAGATGATGCTGTAAAAGCTATTGGACCTGCAATGAAAAAAGTCCAACAAGCTGGAATTCCTTTCAAATACAGAACAACTGCAGGTCATGCTGGTTCTGGAATTGTAAAAACAATTCAAAAAGGAAAATTTGACCTAGTTGTAATTGGTGCAAGGGGATTTGGTGCTACAAAAGAAGCATTTCTTGGAAGTACATCAAATTATGTTTTACACAAAACAAAAGTTCCTGTTTTGGTTGTAAAATAATATTTTCTTTTTATTCTATTTTTGTTAAGTTTAACAAGATCAAATTTGTTTTTTAAAATATGCCTCTAGACAAAATGCCTGACTCTGAAGAATTTGTTCCCACTCACAAATCTGTTGTTTTACACAATCATGGTACACCTGTTGCATGCATTATTGATGAAAATACTGAAAATCAATCTAGATACGAATCACTTCAAAAAAACCATTCATTACGTGCAAGCTTGGTGGGGTTTCTAAACAAAGATGAGGAATTGGGGCTGTTTATGGGGTTTAAATTAAAAATTCAAACAGATAATGATAATTTTGAATATACTGTATATCCCAATGACGAATTCATTGATGCCGTAATTTTTACTGAATCTGTTGCAATAATAAATAAAAAATTAGAAAATTTATTTTTATTACAAAAAATTATGACAGATCAATTTGTAAAAACAAGATCAGAATTTGAAAAATTTCAGAACATGTTAAAATAATTTTAATTTAAAATCGTTAAATTACTGTTATTTGAAATTCTTATTATGGTAAATTTCACTCAAATGTTAAAGACGCGAGAACCAACTCTTTTGGATAGAGAAGATGGCCATTGGTACAAAACAAAATTTGATGATGTTTATCCTTCAATTAGTACTATTTTATCTACAACTGCATCTGAGGATAAAAAAAACGGTCTAAAAAACTGGAAAGCAAATGAACCTGCTCATCAGTATATTACAGAACAATCTCAGCATATTGGAACTCAATCACATAAAATCATTGAAGATTATCTAAGCTCCAAACTATCTTTAGAGGAATTTGATTTATTGCCTATTGCACACTTTCATAATCTTAAACCATTTTTAGAAAACATTTCTGATGTTACTAGTATTGAACAAAGAATGTATTCTGATAAACTAAAAGTTGCAGGTACTAGCGATTTGATTGCATACTATAATGGTGAATTATCTATTATTGATTATAAAACAAAAAGAAAACCTCAGATTGACGATTACATGTATGAATATTATTTGCAAACCACTTGTTATGCAGAGATGTTTCATGAAGCTACAGGACAGAAAATTAACCAAGTTGTGATTCTAGTTAGTAGTGAAAAAAATACCAGGCAGGAATTCATCAAAACTTGTGATGACTATGTTGAGCCTATGCATGAGAGAGTAGAGAAATATTATTTGAACAGTCTAGCCTAGAGAAAATATTCAACCAGTTAGTCATTTTTTAGACAAACCCTTGTATATGGTCTAAAAATTACAGGCATAGATATGAAATACATGTGTAGAACCTGTAAAACGAAATGTGATGACATTCCAGAACATATGATGAAAGTTCATAATTTCTCAAAATCCATCGTTGAATCTCAACTAAAAGCAAATTCTAACTGTTACAAAAATTCTTTTGAAGTATTAGAATAATTTTTTAAAAAATTATCATTTTAATGATTCTTGGATTATTTTTGTATCTGTAAACTGCCTAAATTGAACGATTTTGTTATTCTCAATTAAATAAACATGTGAAAACTCTACATCGAATTTTTTCCCAATGTTTGATATTCCTTGATATCTTCCATTGACCATAACATGATCTTTTAGTGATGTGATTTGTTCTGGTGTTGCATGAAACTCTTGAAAATTAGATAACATTTTTGGAAAATAATTTTCAAATACTTGCTCTACTCCTCTAAACACTCCTCCTTCTGGCATATCTTCTGCAGTTATCCACTCGATTTCTTTATCACAAATTTCTAAACATTCTTTGATATTGTTTTCTTTAAACGCAATATAGAATCTTTTAATGATTTCTTCATTAGTCATTTTTTTTCATTTTTTCTTTTAATGAAAAGTTGTTGATCTGTCTTGCTTCTTTCCATTGATACCATATTAGATTCCATATTAGATCATCCATTGCTTGACGATGTTTTTCTGTAAACTGCATTCCTCTTAAATTGTAAATTACTTTGCTTCTCATATTTCCTAACCTCATTCCTAACATCAAACACTCTCTGTTGTTTTTTGGTAATCCCTTACCTCGAAATTCATCTGGTCTTGAATCAAATGTATCAAAATGTTCATCAAGCCATTGAAATTTTGATTTTTTAAACACATCTAAAATTGTTTTAACAGTATCATAGTCAATGACTTTATCTGAAAGAATTTCTTTAATCTTTTTTTCTGAATTTTCCTTTGTTTGTCTACTGAGTTTTTTTTCTAATTCTTTGAGATCCTTTGATTTTGGATTATCACTCATACTTTTTCTAAATAATTCGTCTATCTAATCATTACTTGGTATGTTACTTTCTGGGTCTTCTACGTGGATTTTTCTCATAAAATTTCTCAACATTGTCATTCCATGATTTTGTTTCAGGAAGACGTGAACGTGCATGCGGTCTTTTTCCATTCTTTGATAGGATTTCACTATTGTCTTTGTAGTATTTGTCAGTCTCAGAAATCAACACTTCGAGAAATTCTGATGCTCCTTTGGCTTCTTGACTTTTAGGGTCTCTATGAGTCATTATTGACTTTACCAATGTCTCAATTTTTGCAATTTTTAATCGATATTCACTGAGAATTCTATGTTCAAAAGAAATCATTTCGATTTGAGATGTAATTCACTAGTGTATGTTCATTTCGGTGTATGTTTGATGGGTTAATCACACATATGGGATTCAAAAAGTTCTATTTTATCCAGCGGGTGTTGAAATGGTCATCAAACTGACTAATCCAATGGCTAGGGATTGGGCTATCCTAAGCAATAGACCAATCTCGATTATTCTAATTTATCAAAATTTAATGATGTCATCGATCTATTGTAAATCTGTATTTTCTAATATTTTTATTATTTTTCTTATTGTGAATTTTTAAAATTGAATCGATTTTCTTGATATTCTTTATCAAAAAATTCTTCAATTATTTTGGTGTCTGATAATTCTTTCAAAATCTCCTCTGCTTTTTCCATAGGGATATCAAATCTTCTATGGATATGTCTTGAAGCAGTTGATTCATTTAACTCAGTTCTGTTTTTGATAAACTCTAAAATTATTTTTTTGATATCTACATTACTCATAAATTATTTTAATAATATCTTTTATTTTAACTAGTAGCCAGAAATCAAAGTACATTCCATTGAACAAACATTAAATGATCTTTCATTCAAAAATTTACCACAAACTTTACAATTCTTTTTCATAGTTTTTGTTAGATAGATTATGTTTTAAACACTTTGAAAATTAGTTTCATCTTAGTCCTAACTAATTAGAAGCAGCTAATTAGTATGGTCTAATTTTAAAATGGTTTAAATTAATTGTGACAAAACATTTTGTATGAAAGATGAATCATGCAGACATTGTGGTGCAGAATTGGAAGTAAACAAAAAATGTGAATTCTGTAATCATCCGGTTCAATTCTTTTGCCATGCCTGTGGAGGCATAACTGATGAGCAAATTCATTCTCAATGCATGCTTGAAAATAATGAAAAAAGTTTTGCAGTAACTAATTAGATTTTTAAAATATTTTTTCTAGATTGCACTATTCATTCCAAATAGGTTGAGATTTTAGCCACAGAATCAAGTCTTTGTATAGTTGGCTTTTTTTCATGTTTAGTATTGCAATTTCAAGGTTAGTTGATGATTTTACAGTTTTTGTATAGTTTTCATATTTTGCAAAAACAATTTTATCCAAATACATCTCGTTTTGCATCTCTTTTTTTGCCAATTCTTCAGATTCAGTCATGGCAAAACTTGCAAACAATACCCCGTCCACCCAATATGCATGGGCTGATTCTAATGATGACATCATTCCAATTAGATCATCTAGACTCAATTTGATCATGTCTCTTACGTAGATTCTGTCATATGGTTTATGAACAAATTCTGTCATGTGAATTCACATTTTTAGAGGCTAATGAAGATTTGGAAATCTTATAACTAGTTTTTAGAATCTAATTTTATGGATAAAACAAACAATTCTATTGAAGACGAATTATTTGTCACAGAATTTCCAAAAAAAGACTATGGTATAGTTGACTATCTTCAAGGACGTGTACATTTTGCATTACTTGATCAAATGAAACTTATGAGTACATCTGGAATGTCAAAAACACAAATCAAGGAAAAAATTATTTCAAATGTTACTGAAATAGTTGATAATTTTGACCCTGAAAAATCAAAAAGTTCGTGATTCTAAACCACTTGATTCAGCCATTACAATTTTGTGGCATTTACAATAACAGTTGGTGTGTGGCATATCGTTATCATTTCTGTACTTGCATTCTTTTGTATGCTCAATGCTTGACAATTTGAGTTGCTCTTATTCTTTAGTAGGATCACGGCTTAGTATGTTTAACACGTGTTCGATAATTTGCTTTTGTCCTTCTTCATGAACATCTGTTCTTACTGAATCTGACCCCATACTCACAAATATCAAGTTGTCATCTCCTAGTGGAAAAGTCATTCTTGTTATCTTTTCAAATACGGCTACTGCATATTTTCCATCTCCTATTTTTTGGCTGAGTTCTTTTCTTCCTTTCCAAGCTTCAGCAGCTCTTTTGAGTGATGTTGCAGTTTCTTCTGCTGAAAGAAAATTTGTTACACCATCTCGATGTCCTGTAGCAAGAATATTTCCATCATTATCTGTGACTAGACTATGTCTGATGTTTACATTTGAATCCATTATTCTCTTTAAGAGATTTTCAAAATTCATTAGATAGTTTATCACAAAATACTACTTAAGCTAAGTGCTCAATTATCACTTTTGCACTTTGAATATATACAGAAAAATGTATTTCAGAGTCACTTAGAGTGTCTCATCAATTGTTTTTGTTTTTAATTTACACCAGCAATTTGGGCTGCAGGCATATGGTTGAGGCATTTTATTCCTCAGAAATAAGCCAGGATAATCCTATTGCTTCTTCCCATTTTGATTGGTAATTGTTATCTTTCATATCTTCTAAAAGTAAAATCTCTATTTAACAAACATGAATGATTCATCAGTATGAACTCAATGAATCATTTGATAGTGATTCTTTATATTGAATTTATGATATTATTGATACCCGACCATGAATGGTGATTGATTCTCTTTTTTTGAATCTCATCATTTTTTTATTGATTAGCAGTTTTTTCATAATAGTATTCTTGTTTTTTTAGATTTTTCTCTGTTATTATTCTGCATTTTCTTAATGGAACTAATCTTGAGATTTCTTCATATGTTCTAATGTCTCTAACATCTGCTGCATATGCTATTTGTAATAGGGGTGATTTTTCTTCAATTATTGGTTTTACTTGTTCATATCCACTACTCTGTCTCATCCCTGTTCGAAATAACCCTATATTCTTACTACTTTTTGAAATTTGAGGATCTTGATAACAACAAATTGCAAATTCATCATCATCTTTTTCAATTATTGTTAGTCTAGTGAATTTATCACTCCAATCTTCAATCTCTTTTGAAATTTCTGTAGCTATTTTTTTGTCTTCAAAAACTGTTGAGATTACCAATTTGTCTTTTTCATGAGCCCATGAAATTCCAAAAAAATCTCTATACCAATTAATCTCAAAAGACATGAAATATTACAATAAAAATATCAAATTAACGGTTTCTATTTTTTACCTTAATTTTTTATTAAAAAAAGAATTTGACTAGCACATCTTATCACATTCGCATTGTCTATTTGTAAATAGATTTTTGAATGCTTCAAATTTTGACTGGCTAATTTTTGGTTTTTGTTTTCCAACAATTCTAAACAATTTGATTCCAGTCTCAGAACTAGTACCTTTTACTGCCCATGAACCATTTTTCATAAGATATGGCTGCGGGTTTTTCATTGACACTTTTTTTCGTGCCTTGATATCATATGCCTCTATAACTGACATGGCTCATACTTTCTTAATTTTTATTATTAAACTAAAGTGAATTTAATCTCAGTTTGTACTGAAAAATTATTTTTCATTTGTGCTTGAAATTTTTTACAAAAATAAGATTATGGTGAAATTGCCATTGATTTTAGTTGGCATTCACACATATCTCGCTTCCCACAATATGGGCAATTACAATCACAATAAATCAGTGCTTGATTACATGACTGACATTTTGTGAATTCTGCAAAATCGTCATTCATCTTATTTTCCCACCCATACATATTACTTGTAAATAAAATTGATAAGTGAATTGGCTAATGTACTGAAAATTAGTTTTAATTTTTAATTCAAATTAAACACATGTTTGAATGACTCTACACTTTTCTTTTATATCTTGAGCACAAAATTACTATTGACGCCTTCGTTTAGCAGTCTAGGCATGCTATAAACGACTGCTATCCCAAGACGTCTATTAATTTCGTTTTTTTAATAATGCATCTTCAGGAGATTTTTCTTTGTTTGATTCCCAATGCCATTGATGATGTTTCTTCCAATGACTCTCTAACTCTTCTGTAGTTGGCTCTTTTCCTAAAGGTGTTCCACAAATTTTACACTGTTTCAATTTTTGTATCCATTTTCTTTTTTTGTTTTATAGTTGGATGACACTGTGAAGGTAAATTTTCATCATCGCTCATAATAATTTGTTAGAAATAACCACAAAATTAAGAGTTTTGTTGTTTCGTTGCTTTTGGTTTGGTTGATTTTGGTTTATTTGATTTTTTACTAGTTTTGTATTTTTCATACTTTCTTTTTTTCTCAAAATCCATTATTGCATACGTTTGCCCTGATTTACATAATTTCATATCCCCTGTATTTTGATCATGAGTTGATTCCAAAGTTCCATCAGCTAAGAATTCCCCCACAATGTCCCATATTCTACTATCTGGGATTTCAAACTTGAATCCCAAAGTGGAAACTTTGGTAAAATACCCGTTATCAGAATTTCTTAAAACAAACCTTTTGATTTTTTCTTCAGCAGTTAATGATGGTTCTTTTCTTTTGAATCGTTTAAATGGTTTTCTTTCTGACATTGTTTATCATCACTATTTTCTAGTATTTTAGCTAAATCATTCTGCATTTAATGTATCTGGATCATTATTTCCTGGCAAGTACACATCACCAAGTTTGTTTTTTATTTTCTCATCAAAATCTTCTTGTAATCTTGTAAGATACATTTCTGCTTCTGTCTCATCTTCTGGAATTCCAGTATCTGTATCATAATTGAAACCAGTTGCTAAATGATAAAACTCCTCAAAAAATTCTTTACAATCAATAACATCTGCCTCCCCATCTACTGATACTACCAAACAATTGTTTTCTATTCTGAAATTCAGACAAATCTCCTCTTCAATCATAACATCTGCCATTACAGCCATGAGATATGGCATGTGTTTGTCTTCTAACTCTCCTTTACCTACATTTGAAATCCATAATTCCTCACCATCCATCATATGATCAAAAGTTCTAACCACCATATCTCGAATATCTGAATCTGGATGAGCAGTTTTTGATTTCCATGAATTTGAACTAAAATTTCCTGGTTCTGCATATACTGCATCAAACAGTAATTCTTCGTTTAATTGATCAAATTCCCAAATTTGCTTATTTGTCCACATTGGGGAAAATTGTTCGATTAGTTTACGTGTAGTTTGATTCAATGTATTTTTCTTATTTTTCTGTCGTTTAATCCTTCTCTAATCATTTATCGATTCCTGATTTTAGAAATTCTATTGTACATTCTGCTAATTCTTTGTCTGAATGTTTTGTAATTTCATGTTTACAGTTTGGACATATTCCTGTTTTCTCCTCAGATAACTCCTCTCCAACTTGTTTCATACAACACTCCATAAGTTCAGATGTGGAATGAGACTCCATAGCAAGTTTACAAGTTGGACACTCTGTCATGTATTTTTCTCTATTTTTGTCCTAATAAATTATATTTAATTTTCTCTGAAATTAACTAATTGACTATTGTTGAAAAATTTCAAAATAAATTAAAATGTATTTGCAATAAAGAGGTAATTTTTGAGTTGATAGACGATATAGAATGTGATTGGGGAAATCATTCAGTTATCCAATGTCCTAACTGTGAAGAATTATTTTCTATTGATAAAAAATGTCCTGCTTTTCAAACTATGGAATTATTGTTGAAAAAAAATAAAACATTATTTTCTAAAACTGATGAATCAGAATATTTATCAAATTCTCATCCAAATTAAAATTTAGGCCACAGATAAAGTTGGCAATCAATGTCGTTATGTGATTACCAACAACCAGCTCAATCTACGGCAATAATATTGATCAAAAATTTCTTTTAAAATAAAAAAAGGATGTAAAAGTTGATTTTGTTTGTCAAAAAATTTAATCAAAAATCGCCGAATAAAATTATGAATCCCACGGCTAAAGCAACAACTGAAATTCCCATAGTTATGTAAAATCTTGCATTCATAATTCTCATAAAATTACTCCAAAATTAATAGTTTAGAATTTGGATGACAAGCAAGCCTGAAATCATGTTGCTTCGACTCTTTGGGAGTTACGTACAAACATCAGACCCGCAAACAGTCTTGCCTCCAAATTTCTTAATTTGTATTTTCAAAAATTCTTAAAATAAAACGTGTCTTGAAATTTAATCAAAATGGGTTGAAAAAACTATCTTTTATTTTAGGTTGAGCCTGTTTTTTATGAAACCCTTGTATGATACAAACATGTGTTCAAATAATACACACATTTTCTTTTAATCTAATTTCTTCTAGAGTTATCAAGTCATTCGTTTGACGGCCTTACGTTTGCCTTAACCCGACCCTGCCCTAGAATCATAGCCGTCAAACAATAACTTTTATCAAAAAATTTTTCAATTTTCTTTTCTATACAATATTGTTGTTAATTCAGTGTAAGGGAACTAAAAAAAATTCAATTATTGAGAAATGTCTATTTCTTTATGATGGAAATTGGAATGATGAAGAATTGATAAATCATCAAAAACTCCATAAATCTTCAAATGATAAAAATTCAATATGGCTTGGATTTGATGTTTCTCAACCTTTTGGAAAATTAAGTGGTCGTGATGGAAAGAGAAATTAATTAAGTTGCATCAAAGAGAAAATAAATTACAATGACTGAAAATGA
>CAYTNP010000029.1:9394-11113 GCA_964439165.1 uncultured Nitrosopumilaceae archaeon
GAGAAATTAATTAAGTTGCATCAAAGAGAAAATAAATTACAATGACTGAAAATGATGTAATACCGTGGTCCAAACAATCTATTCTTAATTGGACTGACTTTAAGGCAGAACACAATGCTTCAATTTTTGAGGACTCTCGTAGTACTGTCAAATATGGGTTTACGTGGATAGTGAATTCTGATAAAGAAGATGGAAAAATTGTATTTTTAATTGAAAATATTTTGATATTTGTTGAATTTCATCCTTTGTTGTCTTCTGTAAGAGAATCTTGTAAAAGTGATGCATTACTAAAACACGAACAGGGTCATTTTGATCTTGCTGAATTGATAAAAAATGAAAATTTAGAACAATTTTACAAAAAATTTTACAATCAAAAATTTCCTACAAGGGGCCAAAACGAAGAACAACGTAAACAGTTTGCAAAAGAAGATTCTGGGAAAATGATTGTATCTGAAATAAAAAAACTGTCTGAAATTTTAGAAAAACGTAGTAAAGAATATGATGAAATATCTGAATTTGGACAAAATCAACAAAAACAAAAAGAATTTAATTTAATTTTTGATGATTTGCACAGATAATTTATTGAAAAATATGTTTTATTGATTTTTGATCATACTGTTTTCTGTAATTGAATTGATGTAATTTACCAACCCTCTATAGTATTTCAGATGAAAATCTAAATCTCTAATTTCTGTTTGTTTTAATTCTTCTAACTCTGGGCCGAAATCATTTTTGTCATTTTGTATTTGGTCTAATGTTTTTTCATTAATTTCTATCATGTGAAACAAACTATGGAGCACTTCTCCTTTTGTGAGTGTTTTGTCACATGATTTTTTTAGCATTGTTTCAACCCAATCCATGAAAAGTCATTTCTGAATTATTATATCTGGCCCTAAATTCGATAAAACATGACCTTTACTCTATTTTTTTTAATTTAGGCTGAAGATTCATCTTTTTGTGCTTGTTTTTTTCTATTCATGATTTCTTTATTTCGTTCTAAATCTGAATGAATTTCCACATGTTCGTATAGTGCTTCTTTTGAGTCAAAAAGTTGTTCACAATAATAGCATTGATGCATTAATCTGATACGCTAAACTTGAATTAATCACTTTCTCCTATATTCCCTAATTTTATATCAAAAAATACTATTTTTAAAAAACTAATTAAAATAAAATGGAACAATAATCTAGGAAAGATTATTGCCCGTTATTTTTTTCCCATTCAGCTCTAATTTTAGCTGCTTCATCTGCATAAGGATCTGAGTGCCATTGTTCCTTATTCAAATCAGCACCTAAACCAGAAGTTTTAGGAAGAACACCTTGAATTGCTGCTTCAGACAAAACTGCATCCTCTTGGACATAGTTTTGTTGATTTGCAGTACCATAAGCAATAGCTCCTGCCATGGCAGCTACACCTACTGCAATTCCAATGTAAATCAATGCGTTTGACATGATTGAATTTTTGATTTTTTCGTATTAATATTGGCAGCACTTCACTGCATTGCACTGAACTAATCTATGCTGTCTTAATTTTGATCTCAGAATTACAAACTGGAGGCTTGCCTGTATTTTTTTTGTACTCTTCAATTAATTCCTCTTGGCGGCTTTCTGGATTTTCTACAAATTCCCTTTGATAATACTGTGTTTTCTGTTTACATTCATTATCTTCAAAATCAAAATCAACATATTTTGAAAATGTTGTTTCTAGATTTGTTGAAAA
>CAYTNP010000029.1:11213-13109 GCA_964439165.1 uncultured Nitrosopumilaceae archaeon
ATTACAATACGATAAATATGAAAATAAAATCATCAAAAATCTAAAGAAAATGAAAACCTGTCCTAAATGTAATTCGGAGATTAGAATATCCAAATTTGGCACAAACACAGTTGAGGCAAAATGTGACTGTCAAAAGGCACGATATTTCATAGATTCAGGAAATGATGATGATGCAAGAGAGTCATATGTCAGCAAATTATTTAGAAATTCAAAACCTTTGGTTCAATCAAGTACGATTAAAACAAAATCAATTACTAAATATTCTAAACCAAATGTCCCAATCTCAAAAATTGAAGAATATTTTCCAACAGATATCATCCCAAGAGACATTCAAAAACAAATTCTCAAAGAGATTGAATCTAGCATAAAATCAGGATTTAAAAAAATTGTAATTTCAGCTCCTACAGGAGTTGGAAAATCAGCAGTTGGAGTAGCTGTTGCAAAATATTTCAAAGACGCATTCTTTATTACAAAATCCAAGAGTTTACAGGATCAATACACTCGAGATTATCCATTTTTACGACCAGTCAAAGGGAAATCAAATTTTGAATGTCTGAAAATTATGGAAAAACAAAAAGTAGATGACCCAATTTTAGCAAAAGAATTAGGTCATACTTGTGAAAAAGGAGAATGTGTTGAAGGGACAGAAAAAAATGAAAACGGAAAAGATGTTACTATATTTTGCAGATTCAAAAGATCTCTAAGCAATGTCACATCAACTGATACTCAAAATCCAGATGATTGTACCTATTATTTTCAAAAATATTATGGACTAGTATCTAGCTTTTCAGTTTGGAACTATTCTGCATTTTTTCAATTAATGCAAAATGAATCAGTTTTCAAGGAACATTTACAAAAAAAGGTTTCAATTTTTGATGAAGCACATGGAATTGAAGATCAGATAATTCAGTTTATTGGAATAAATATTTCAAAAAATCAATTAGAAGAATGTCAAATAGATGTTGGTAAATATGATATTTTAAAAATCGATGATTTACTTGAGGTACTAAATATTATGAGGATATTCTACGGTACACGAATAGCTGAATTAGAAAAAAGAATGGAGATAGATAAAGAAAAAGTTGATTTAAAATTATTGGGCAGATATGAAAGTACTTTTAAGAATTTTGCAAATGCAATAAATGAAATTAATAATGATCCTGAAAATTTCATTATTCAAGATTCTACAAATGACTATGCTAATTCAATATCCATATCAATTAAACCCTTAAAGATTTCAAATTATGTGGAAGATTTCTTTAAAACAGAATACCAAATTTTCATGTCAGCTACAATTGATAAAAAGAGTTTTTGTGAAACAATGGGTTTAGATGAATCTGAAATTGCATTTATTGATACACCAAAATCCCCATTCCCCTATGAAAATAGACGAGTAGAATTTTTAGATATGGGGATTCTTAGTGCAAAATCTCCTCCTGAAGTAGAATCTGGTGCAATTAGAAAAATTGATGAATTATTAACAAAACATAGAGATGAACGAGGATTAATTTTAACTCAATCAAAATCAAGGTGCTGGGAAATTTTAAGAGGTCTGTCTCCTGAAAATAAAAAAAGAATTCGAATATGCCATTCTACAAATAATGATGGGAAAACACAAGATCAAATAATTGATGAACATAGAAAAAACAAGACTAGTGTATTGCTATCATCATCATTGTGGGAAGGAGTTGACCTTAAAGATGAAGATTCAAGATTTCAAATAATTGCCAAAGTACCATACAAATCATTAGGAGACCCACGTGTTAGAGAGAAAATGAGAAAATTCCCATTATGGTATGATTCACAAACAATTATGACAATACTGCAAGGATTTGGAAGATCAATTAGAAGTAATGATGATTGGGCAATTACATATGTGATTGATTCAAAGATTCA
>CAYTNP010000030.1:0-13023 GCA_964439165.1 uncultured Nitrosopumilaceae archaeon
CAACAATATTGACATCTGCTTTGTTGAATCGTTTTAGTGCTGAACGACCATAAGTATAAGGTAAGATTTGTTTTCTCAAAGATATTGCAGTTTTGAGACCAGGATCTACAACTTCAATATTTGATAAATCCCATTTTCTAAATAATAGTAAATTCTTAGTTTCAGCCATTTCTATCTCCTTGGTTTTTCCTTCTTTCCAATTACTAATTCATGAAGTGCTGTACCGTTAACTTTGAAAACTTTGAATCTTACACCAGGAATATCTCCCATTGCACCACCTTGTGTTGCACCCATTCCTTGAATGTGGACCTCATCATGTTCATCAATGAAGTTCATTGCACCGTCTCGTGGCAAGAATGCTGTAACTGTTTTACCATTTTTAATTAATTGAACACGAACACATTTTCTGATTGCAGAGTTTGGTTGTTTTGCTGCAATACCTACTTTTTCTAAAACAATTCCTCTTGCTTGAGGAGCACCACCAAGTGGGTCTGCTTTTTTATCAATTCCAAGTTCTCTTCTTTTGTAAGTAGAGATTGCCCATCTTTGTTTTTTCTTTTTAGTAGTAAGTACACGTCCAGCAAATAGTCCTAGTGGTGATTTTCTCAATTTCTATAACTCCATTGTTGCCCTTTCAGGACTGTTAATCAATACGCTTGTAATATCAAAATATCGTTTAGCCAATAATCTTGCTTTTTCAGCATTTCTTCCTTCTCTTCCAACTACAATTCCTTTCTTTCTTGGGTCTACCATAACAATTGCCTGTTTTGAACCGTCTGGTCGATTATTTATTTTTACTTCAGAAATTAGTTTAGAATTAAGCAAAGTGGACAAAAATACTGCTGGATCTTCATTATACTCAACAAGTTCAACATTTCTCTTTACAATGTTTTGTAATGATTTGATATGCATACCGCCTTTGCCAATTGCAAGACCCATTTTACCAGTGTTTACTACAAAAATTACTCTATCTTGTTTTTCATCATCAATACAATCACGAGCAGTTGCACCAGTTACATTTTGGAACAATGACATCATTCGCATTTGATCAGTTGTAAGTTTAATTGATTGTGTCATAGAATTTCCTTTTTATCTCCAACAAAAAATGTCTCATTTAAACCTACATTGATTAAACTATAGTTACTCATTTTTTTCCTCAGCTTCTGTATCTTTTAAAATTGATTTGATGTTTGCATCGTCTATTGATGTAAATGATATTGTTGAAATTCTAAATTGTAAGCCACATAATTTTCCTAATGCGACTGAAGTTCCTTGAAAGTTCACTAAAGGTATTTTTTCTTTTTTTGCATCTTCTTCAATTTTCTCAACCATTTCTTTTTTCATAGATTGAGACAACACAATTAGCTTGGAATTTTTTACAGAGTTCAATACTTGTCTAGTACCAAATGTTAACTTGTCCTCTTTTCTGGCATCTTTCAATTGTTTCTCAAGTATCTTGCTCATTTTTCCTTATGTCGATCGTCCCCAGAGGGCTTTATAGGTTTATTGAAGATTTATGCGTAAAGAAACGATATTCTAATTAAAAAAACCAAATAGCATTCCCAAAGATGAAAATGCAGAATTGATTTGTTCAATAAAGTTTTCAGATTTTTGTTTTGAATTGTTTGATAATTGTGGTTTTTTAAAAACTTCAGTTGATGAAACAACATTTACAATTTCAGATGTTGTGGATTCTTGAATTTGAGGAATTGTAGGTTTTAGAGAAATTGCAGTTTGTAGGTTTTTTTGAGTGGTTATAGAATTTGGATTTTCTTTAAGAATTTCCTTATACAACAAAATTGCATCATCAAGATTTCCTAAATTGGCAAGAGTATTTGCTTTGTTATTTTTTGCAGGAATAAAGTCAGGATCAATACCTAATGCCAAATCATAGTATAGAATAGCATCATCAAAATCACCTAATTTACCCAAGGTAGAGCCTTTGTTTGAAAGAACTTCAACATTAGTATGATCTTTAATCAATGAATTATTAAAGAAATTCAACGAACTATCAAATTTGCATAGACGATACAATGCAGGGCCCATGCCATCATAGTATGTCATCATATCAACAAATTGACTTGAATCACATTCTAAATTAATCTGATTTAATAATTTTCCAAGTTCAATGTCTTCAACAGTAAGATTGTTTTGTTTTTTTTCAGGTAAAGTTTTTTGATCTTTTTTTGTTTGTTTTATTTCAATAGATGAAACTATTTTATTTTCATTTTTTTCTTTTTGTTTTTCTTTAGATGCAGATTCATTTTGTGTTGGGGTAATTTCTGATGTAATTATTTTTTCATCTATAACAGGTGTTGCATCAATTGTATCATCTGTATCAATAGTTATTTCATCTTCAGTAATTTGAGAAATCTCATCAATTTCAGGAATTGGTTCTTCAATTTCCCCAATTATTTCTAAATCAACCTCATCTTGTATTGTTTCTTCAGCTATCTGAATTGTTTCAGGAATTTTCTCATCTAAAATTTTACTATATTCAAAAAAAGATTTTGCTTCAGACTCTGCATAGTGAGCTTTTACAAAATATGTTCCATCTGCTCTAAAGTTTACACCATCTTTGACAAGAAAACTTGTAGAAAATTCCAAATCAGAATTTACATTTCCAAAATAAAATCCAGCAGGCATTCCAAAAGGATCATAGATTCCAATTAGAACAGTTGGAGACTCTAAAGAATTTACAAGGCCAGAAATTTCAATTGTATCACCATCAGTGTATCGTAATTTCTCAGTGTATAGCAGTAGTATTTCAGGCTCTATTACATCTTCAATCATACTTTCAGGTATAGAATTCTCATCTCTTATTGTGAAATGATGGTTTTCACTATACTGGCCATAATCAAATTTTATCTCATAGTTACCAGATTTTTTATAAAATGGAGAATCAAGTTGGATGGATTTTTCAAATGAATCATCAATGATTTCTAAATTATTTGCAGAAAGTATCTTTCCATCAGGATCAAAAATACTCATTGCAATTATGGGCATTCCCATTTCAAAAATTTGGCCAGAAATTTCTAAAATATCACCGGTTTGGAAATTATTATTGTTGAAACCAACATCAAAAGAATCTGCAAACACAGGAGTGGAAAAAATTAATGATATTGTAAAAATAGCAAGTATGATTCCTATGAAATACCTCAATAAATCAAAAAATCGTATTTTTCTATATAATACTCACGTAGAAAAGATACTTGTTATTCAACAATAATTTCAGTAGATGAAATTGGTCCTAATGCCAACAGATCACTAAAAGAATCCCAAACAAATGTTTCAATTGTGTATTTTCCAGATAATTTTGGACTCCAAGATTGAGAAACATCAAGTGTTTGTTTTGTTCCAAGTTCACCTTGAACCCATGAAAGAGATTCAATGTTGTTAGTAGGATTTTTCACTTGGAAAAAATAAATGAACTTTTGATTATACTCTAAATCATTTGTAATAGTTCCAACAATTTGTACTTGATTATTTTTAGAGTGGGACAAAATTTCACCACCTAAACTATTTGTAAAATATATCAACTCATTACTGATTCTACTAGTTGGGAGTATCGAGGATTCAACAATTGCCATATCTTTGATTTCTTTTTTATCAGAAACAGAATGTGGTTTTGGTAAGGTATAGTCATCATATGTGGCAAAAATCTCATCTCCAGGCAAAGCATAGAGCCTATGCCCACTAGAAGAAGATGTTTGAGATAGTGAGAAATCAGCTAAAAACATACCAGAACTATCACTAGTTTCAATTGCACTAAGGCTAATTCCTCCAGCATCAGATTCTGAAAAAATATCAATTTCTACATTGTCTATTGCTTCAGGATTAAGATTCATATCCAAATCAACTAGTCTTACTGAAATTGTTTCATCAGAGAGAAAGATTTCTTTTGTAAATTGCACATCCCCAACATTCCAAGATACAGGTACTGATTCACTTAGTACAACACCGTCTGCAAACTCAAAGGATACCGTAATTGCAGAATCACGTTCTGATTCTAAAAATCCACTTGTAGGTCCACTTCCACTAGTTCTTGGATTTGTGTCAAAATTACCATCACCATCAACATCATGATAAAATCCAGAAAGAATAATTTCGCCTGTAAACATTCCACTGTTTTCAGTAGTTTCAGTTAGTCTGTATGGTTCTAGAGATTCACTTCTAGTTGAGACTTTGACTGGATGACTAGAATCTCCACCAATTGAATCAATCAAATTGTTATCAGTATTCCAGCTAGGAGCAAGAATAGTAATTTTGATTTTATCAGTCCAACTGTAAGATGGTTTATCAAAAAATATCGGAGCAAAAGGATCATCATAATCTGGAGTTTCAGCATACACAAATGGAATCAAAAATAAAAATACAAAAAATTCAAACAACAAAATATTTGCAATCTAATAAAATTTAAAATTTAATCGTCTTTTGGCAAAGAGATTAACAAAATGTTATCTCCACGAAGTAATGTTTTTCCAATCTTTTCTGTTTTGCCTTCAAATTCTTCTTCAGCTTCTTCTAGGGTCAAATTCATATGAATATCAAAGTCTTTTAGAATTCCAGTAATAGTTTTTGTATTTCTTAATCGTAATAGCAATTTTTTATTTTTACTTTTAGTCATTAGTGTGGTAATTTCATCAGCCATAATTTTCCAATCCTATTTTTTCTTGCTTACTTGCATGTAAAGGTCAACTGTACCACTACCAATTGGGATGTTACTTCCAACAATGACGTTTTCTGTAATTCCTTTGAGTGCTTCAATTTCTCCACCAAGTGCTGCATGGGCAATTGTTGGAACTGTAATCTCAAATGCTGCTCTTGCCAAGACACTGTCTTTAGTACCTGCAATTCCGTGTCTACCAATTTGTTGCATGTAACCACGTGAACACATCAAATCAGATACCAACATGATGTATCTATTATCGACTTCTAATCCTTGGTCACCTAGAGTGTGATTTAGCTCATCAATGAGTGCGTTTCTTGCTGCTTCAATTCCAAGGGTTCCTGCAATTTCAAAGACATTGTTTGTTCTAACATTTGTTTTATCAATTCCTTTTACTTCAAGAACTTTGGCAATGTTTGAACCAGTTGTTTGAATAACCCATTCATCATCTTTTTGAACCAATGTAACTCGTTCAATATCTGGAACTCCTTTTACAGTAGTGTTTAGAACTTTATTTCTAATTGCAATTGCAGTTGCAGTATCTGCTTCTTCAACTAAGTTTAGTGTGATTAATTCGCCTGTAGTTTCCATCTTGAATTTCTTGTTAGATGATAATGCGGCCTCTACTTCAGAAACTGTACATCCTCTTTCTCTTAATCTATTTTCACTGAGAATTAATTTGATGTTTGTAGAGTAATCAGTTTCAGTATCTGCAATTAAAGCACTGACTTTGGTTTGCAAAACATTTCTTGCAACTTCAATTGCTTTTTCTCGTGAAGTTTTGGATTCTTTGTCAAGGTAAATATCCATAGTTGGTGTGACGGGTTTCTTTCTTGCATCAACTAGTTCGATTAATCTAGGTAAACCTAAGGTTACGTTTCTTTCTTTAATTCCTGCAAAGTGGAATGTTCTCAAAGTCATCTGAGTACCAGGTTCACCAATTGATTGTGCAGTGATAATACCGACTGCAGCTCCTGGTTCTACCTTGGCTTTATTGTATAATGATAATCCTTTCTTACATACTGCCTCTACACCATCTTTACTTAATCCCGATTTTTGTAATGCAGATGATACGTTTTCAGACAATCTTGGATTGAATGTCTTTGTGTATTTTTTGGCTAGTGTTTCAATTTCATCTTTAGTTGCTTTCTTTCCAGAATCAACAATGCTTTGAGATTCAGTTAGTCTTACAGTGTTAAAGGCCTCACCGTGATCACTTTTCTGTACATCAATTCCATCCTCACCATAAAGGAATTGTACAATGTGTCCGTGTGGATCTCTTACAGTTCCATCATATTCTAATCTAATGTGTTCAAGTGCGTTAATCAATCTACGTTGCATGTAACCACTTTGTTGTGTTCTAACTGCAGTATCTACAAGACCTTCTCTACCACCCATTGCGTGGAAGAAGAATTCTAAAGCAGACAATCCTGTTCTGTAATTTGATTTTACAAATCCGTGTGCATCAGGATTTGAATCATGTTGTTTAAAGTGAGTTAATGCACGATTTTCATAACCGTCATTCATTCTGTTTCCTCTTCTTGATTGTTGGCCCAAGGCACCTGCCATTTGACCTACGTTAAGTGAAGAACCTCTGGCACCAGTTGTTGCCATAATTTTTCCTGCGTTACCGTCATCAAGGGAGTCATTTGCAGTAGAACCTGCTTTGTCTCTTGCTTTACCTAATTCGTTTACAATGTATGCCTCTAAAGCTTCTTCAGCACGCATACCTCTTGTTAGTTTGAGGGTTCCGTTTTCATATTGTTTAGTTAAATCAGCAACAACACCGTATGTTTCTTGAATGTCATCAAGAATTTGTTGTACATTTTTCTCTGGTACTTCCAAGTCACCATAACCATAACTAAATCCATAGTGTGTGATGAATTGTTTTGCCATGATTAATGTAGAGTTTAAGAAATTTTTACCAATTTGATTTCCATAGTCTTTTGCAATTCTGTGCAAAACACTTTCTGGCTCTTCAGCACCGATTGATGTTTTATCAATTACACCGCTGATGAGTTCACCATTTTTAATTACAACATCTTTTTCTTTTCCTCCAGTACCTTTTGCCCATTTTGATGTCAAGACATAACTGAAGTCATTTGGTAAGAATAATGAGAATAGTTGTTTTCCAGTGTAAGCTGGTTGTCCATCTTTTTTAGTTCCAGGTTTTGGTAATACATCAGTGAATCCACCAAGCATTGCAAGATTTGAGAATTCTTGAATAGACAAAACAGTATCATCTTTAGTTAAAAGATAAGCACCAGTTACAAAGTCTCTTAGTGCACCAATAATTGGACCACCATATCTTGGAGAAATTAATTGATCTTGAACTCTCATTAGTAAAATTGCTTCAGCACGTGCTTCTTCACTTTGAGGAACGTGAAGGTTCATCTCATCACCATCAAAGTCTGCGTTGTATGGAGGACAAACTGATGGGTGTAGTCTGAATGTCTTTCCTGGTAGTACTCTGACATAGTGGGCCATAATTGACATTTGGTGAAGTGATGGTTGTCTGTTAAACATGACAATGTCACCATCAGCTAAATGACGTTCAACTAAATATCCAATCTCTAGGGTTTCAGCAATTGTAGAGCGGTCTTCTACGAAATCTAATCTAATTTTTACACCATCAGGTCTAACGATATAGTTTACACCTGGGAATTTTTCAGGTCCATTAATTACTAATTTTCTCATTCTTTCAATGTTCCATTCAGTAACAATTTCAGGAATTGTTAATTTCATGGCAACAGCTTCTGGAACTCCAACTTCAGACAAGTCCAAGTTAGGGTCAGGTGAAATTACAGTTCTACTAGAAAAGTCGACTCTCTTTCCAGATAGTGAGCCTCTAAATCTTCCCTCCTTTCCTTTGAGTCTTTGAGTTAATGTCTTGAGTGGACGGCCAGAACGATGGTGAGCTTGTGGAATTCCAGATACTTCATTATCAAAGTATGTGGTTGTATGATATTGTAATAGGTCAACTAAGTCTTGAACAATTAGTGGAGGAGTTCCTGCATCTTTACTTTCTTTTAGTCTTTGATTTACACGAATGATATCTACCATCTTGTGTGTTAGGTCATCTTCAGAACGAATACCAGTCTCTAGAATAATTGATGGTCTAACAGTAACAGGTGGTACTGGGAATGCTTGTAAGATAAACCACTCTGGTCTTGCAGTAACTGGATCATATGATAATAATGCTAAATCTTCATCAATGATTTGTGAGAATCTTTCTCTAATTGTAATTGGTAATAATCTGTGTTCACCGATTTCTGTTTTTTCTACAAAGATAGTTGGTTTTGTAAAGATTAGTTCGTATTGTGTTTTACCACAGTGAGGACATTCTTTTGCTTTCTTTGCTTTTTCTATAATTTGTTCTGGAATACGTTTTTGTGAAACTGTAGTGTATGCTGCTCCCTTTTCTTTAATTGATTTAAAGGCATTAAGATCTTCTTGAGGAACTTTTAGTCTTGCACATGAACGACAAGTTGATTGTAATAGTTTGTAGATATTATCAATAAATGCAATATGTAAAATTGGTTCTGCAAGTTCCAAATGACCAAAGTGTCCAGGACATCTTGCTGCAGTATTACCACAAGTTAGACATTTTTGTCCAGGCTCTAATGTACCGAGTCTTCCATCCATTAGTCCTCCTTGAACTGGCATTCCATCTTCATCATAAGTTTCAGGAGCAGTGATTTCTGCTACTGAGTATTTTCTGATTTCAGTTGGAGACCATACAGAGAAACGAATACCATCGATTGCTTTGATTGCTTGAATAGACATCTTAGAGTTTCTCCTTGATTAACAAACGAGGTGCAACATTAAGACTCTGCATCTCTTGAAGTAATAGTTTGAATGCATATGCAACTGAAACTGAAGAAACTTTGGCTTTGTCTCCACAAACACGGCATACGTATTTTCTTTGTTTAACATCATGATATGCTACAAGACCACATCTCTCACATACGAAAATATCAGATTTATCAGATTCATCAAGTAATCTATCTTTGAGAATCATTGATGCACCATAAGCAATCAAACAATCTCTTTCCATTTCTCCGAATCTCAAACCACCACCTCTTGCTCTACCTTCTGTTGGTTGTTTAGTTAACATCTGAACTTGTCCACGAGCTCTTGCATGGATTTTGTCAGCTACCATGTGGTGTAGTTTCTGATAATATACGACTCCAATGAATACTTCAACTGGGAATGCTTTACCAGTTCTTCCATCATACATTATTTCTTTACCAGAATATTTGAAATTGTGTGCATCCATTACTTCTTTGACTTCATCCATTTTTTCTCCAACAAATGCTGAACCATCAAATCTCTTTCCACGTAATGCTGCAGATTTTCCACAAATTGATTCCATCATCATTCCAACTGTCATTCTTGAAGGGAATGCATGAGGATTAATCAAAACATCAGGGGACATTCCATTTGCAGTATATGGCAAGTCTTCTGCTTTTGCTAAAATTCCAAGAATACCTTTTTGTCCGTGTCTTGATGCAAACTTGTCACCAATTTCAGGAATTCTCATATCTCTTGCTCTAATCTTGTACATCTTTCCACCTTCGTTTGATTGTGTCATAACAACAGTATCTACAACTCCAGTTTCTGAAGGTCTTACACCAACTGATGTATCTCTTCTGTAAGGACCACTTGATTCAAACTCTCTATACTCTTCCATAAATCTTGGAGGACTAGTTTTACCAATTAGAATATCTCCACCTTTAACTGGAGATTCTGCTGCAACTACACCGTCTTCTTCAAGTAGACGATATGCACGCTCTCCTTTGTAACCTCTAATGTTATCTTCAGCATTTGGAATTTCAAAGTTATCTCTCATTCCACCAGGATATTGTTTTGCTTCAGCATCATAAATTCTAAAGAAGAAAGTTCTTCCAAGACCTCTATCAACTGATGCTTTACTTAGTACAATTGCATCCTCAATGTTGTAACCATCAAATGGTAATACTGCTACTACACAGTTCTGACCTGCAGGTCTGTCTTCGAGTCCCAAAAGTTTCATGGCTTTTGTGTTTACTGCAGGAACTTGTGGATATAGCATAAAGTGTTGTCTAACGTAAGTACTTGTATTCATCATAGGTGTTGAGAATCCTAAACTCTGTTTTGCCATTGCAGATTCGTATGTGTTTCTTGGGGATTGGTTGTGTTCAGGATATGGAATGATTGAAGCTCCTGCGCCAAGAATTGCTGGTGGGAAAACTTCTAGGTGAGTGTGTTTTTTGGTATCTCTATCATCTAATGTAACAAAGCAGTTTTCTTCTTCGTTTGCATCAATCATTTCTAGTACTCCCATTCTAAGCAAGTCAGTCCAGGAAACTAGTTTCTTTGAAATTTTATCTAATAATTCTACAGTAAGTAATGGTTTTCCATCAGTGATGATAATTAATGGTCTTAGAACTCTACCGGCATTACAATTGACATATAGTCTTCTTGTACTTCCTTCGATTTCTGATTTATGAAATGATACTCCAACGTGAGGGTGAATCTTTGAGTTTCGTCTAAGGTCACGCAATGATGCTGCTAGTTCTTCACCATCTTTGTAATATCCAATTAGTCTACCATCAACAAAAATTCTTGTTCCGTCTTTTTTCAAATCTTCTTTTGCATCAAAGAAATGTACAGTTCCCAAATCATAGAGTTTTTCTACAATTTCTTCAGATGGTACATTTACTGAAATAATTCCTGATAGTGCCAAGTTTTTGACCAAACCACAGTTTGATCCTTCAGGGGTTTCACTTGGACAAATTCTTCCAAAGTGAGTTGCATGCAAATCTCTTGCCTCAAAGTTTGGTTGAGTTCTACTTAATGGAGATTGAATTCTTCTAAGATGACTAATAGTTGAAAGATAGTTTGTTCTATCAAGTAATTGAGTTACACCTACACGACCTCTACCCCAGTTACCAGTTGCAATTGCATTGTTTAGTTTGTCTGTAATAATTCCTGGACGAATGGCTGCAGCTACTGCATTAATACCACGTTTTTGTCCTGAACGTTCTAATTGATATTTCATATCTCTGACCAAATTTCTAAATGCTGTTCTAAACAAGTCAGCTAGCATTTGTCCTGCAAATTTGATGACCTTGTTTCCATAGTGGTCTTTATCATCTGGTTTAATCCAGCCAAGTTTTAATTCTAATAATTTACAAGCAGCCTCTCCCAAGAATTGTGCTTTTTCTTTTCTGTTTTCTGGGTGTTTGCCCAAGTGAGGTAAGAGTCCCCAATCAAGTAAGGTTTCTGCTCTCTTAATCTGGAATTCTTCAAGCATTCCAGGTGCGATTCTTTTACTGATGTAAACAATTGCATCTTTTGCAGTTGGAACATCACCTGCTTTCTCAAAGGAGCCTTCAAGTTCATCTTGAAGTTCATCAACTAGTGATACTGCAGCTGCGATTTCTCTATCAGATTCTAATCCAAGAGAACGCATCAAAGTAACAACTGGAATATCAACAGGAGAACCAGGAATTCGGGCAACAATTAATCCATCATTTTTCATGACAAGTTCTAATTTTGCACGATAACCAACAATTGAAGAATATACTTTGGCTTTGTGTACAATGTTTCCACCAACAGTTTCTCTATCTACAATAATTTTGTTGTAAGAAAGATCTTCTAATCCAACAATGACTCTTTCAGAACCATTGATGATAAAGTAACCACCAGGATCATTTGGATCCTCGCCGTGTTCAACTAATTTTTGTGTAGAGAAATTATGTAAGATACATGCATTTGATTTTGCCATAACTGGTACGTCTCCAATATGAACAAATCTTGATTCTAAGATTTTTCCATCTTCTACAACACTTGCCTCCATCATTACAGGAGCAGAGTATGAAACATTTCTCAATCTAGCTTCTGCTGGAGTGATATGTGTAATGGAACCATCAAGTTCCATCATTCTTGGTTGTTGAAGTTTTACTTTACCTAATTGGATTTTGTAAGGGTATTCTGCATTTTCAATATCAATTTGTCCGACTTCATTGATAATACTTTGTAGTCCTCTTTCTAGAAATTCATCAAAAGAGTTTAGGTGCTGTCTTGCAATACCTTCTCGTTTAAGAATATCTTGAATTACTGGCCATCTTTTTGTAGAAGAATCAGCCATTTTAGATTTCCACCACGTATCGATAGTATAGTGCAGTTCCGGCAGTTGGGGATTTTCTAGTAATTTTTATCATATCACCAGGTTTTACACCAAGTCCCAAAATTGCAGGATCGTTTACAAAGATTAATGGTAATTCAGTTGGTTTGCAATTGTATTTTTTTAAAACTTCTTCAGCTTCTGCTTTTGTAATGATCTCATGTTTTGGAACATAGACATGATCTGGGACTAGAATTTGGTTTTTCTTAGTTGCCATTTACAAAACCCCCACGAAGAACATTAAATGTAACAGTAATGAAAACACACAAACTGTCAAAAATTCACGCTCAGGTTAATATATATCTAATCTGAAATTCGGCAGCAATTACGCATTTTTCTTTTTTGTCAACAAATTTTTTCACAACCTTAAATAGTCGAAATTTTGGTCGTAAATTAATGAAATCACACATGACGGTGTTTGCCTTAAGTGCAATTCTATTTGCAAGTATTGGTATGGCACCAGCATTTGGACAAATACAAAGCTCAATCGTTGTTACTACAGAAAAGTCATCATATTCAGAAGGTGATACAATCATAGTAACCGGTGAAGTTAGAGATCTATATTCTGGAACTCCAGTAAGTGTAATTGTCAAAGCTCCTAATGGAAACTTGGTATCAATTGCTCAAGTATCAGTAGGTGCTGATAAAAAATTCAGTACTGAAATTACAGCAGGTGGTGCATTAATGAAAGCAGAAGGTGCATACACAATCACAGTACAATATGGAACAGAAAATAGATCAGCTGAAACATCATTTGACTTTGGTGGAAGCACAGTTATTCCAACAAACAATGTCGAAGATGCAACAGTTACTGACACTACAGTTTCAGTTTCAGGTTCTAGTGATTTGGTAGGATATGAGATTACAGGCGGAAAATTACTCAACATCACTCCTGATGTAGATGCAAATTCCCTAATTGTCTCAATTGATGCATTAGATGATGGATCAGTTACCTTAACAATTCCTAGATCAGTTTTGGATGCAACAATGAATGGTGTAGATGACGACTTTTTCGTACTAGTTGACGGAGAAGAAGTAGACTTTGATGAAATAACCTCATCAACTGATAGAACACTAACAATTGCATTCTCAGCAGGTGCTGAAGAGATCGAAATAATTGGTACCTTTGTAGTCCCAGAATTTGGCACAATTGCAGCCATGATTTTAGCAGTAGCAATTATCT
>CAYTNP010000031.1:0-5159 GCA_964439165.1 uncultured Nitrosopumilaceae archaeon
GCACCATTTTGTTTTGCATAGATTGGTAATGTATTTGCAGGAGATACAACAAGTGATGTTCCAGCAATTACCATCAAATCACATTGACTTGCAAAAATCATTGCATTCTTCCAAACATCTTGTGGGAGAGATTCTCCAAACCAAACAACATCTGGTCTAAGTATATTCCCACACTTGCATAATGGTGGAATTTCAGAAAATTCAGTCATAATTTCCTCATGAAAATCACAAACTGTACATTTTATCTTCACTATACTACCATGCAATTCTAGTACCTGTGAACTACCTGCTTTTTGATGTAGACCATCAATATTTTGAGTCAAAATTGTAACATTTGCATATTTTTCAAGTTCAGCTATTGCCATATGGCCTTGATTGGGACTAGCTGAGAAAATATTGTGCCTCCTCTCATTATACCATTCCCAAACAAGTTTTGGATCTTCATAAAATGCATCAATCGTAGCTAATTTCATGGCATCATAATTTCTCCATAACCCATCTTTTCCTCTAAATGTTGGAATTCCACTTTCTTGAGAAATTCCAGCACCAGTTACAAAAACAATTTTTTTAAAATCTTTAATTTGTTCTTTGATTGATTCAAACATTTTATTTTATTTCTATTTCTAAAAGATCACTTGCAGTAATCACTGAATCATGTACCATTTTTGCTTCACTGAGGTGTCCTGTTTCATCTTTGTATCTTGCAGAAAAATGCGTCAAGATTAAATTTTTTACTTTGGCATTTTTTCCTAATGTTGCAGCTTGTTTTGCAGTAGAATGACAAGTATCTTGAGCTCTTTGTTTTTCTTCATCTAAAAATGTAGAATCAAATACCAAATAATCACATTGCTCAAAAAATTTTTCTAATTTTTCAGTTGGCATTGTATCACCTGATATACCAATTTTTTTACCTGGACGTTTTTCTCCTAGTACTTGTTCAGGTTTAATTGTTATACCATTATGAATTATTTCATTTCCGTTTTGTAATTTATTCCACAATTCACCTTCAGGTATGCCTAATTCCTTTGCTTTTTCAACATTGAATCTTCCTGGTTTGTCTTTTTCCTCAACCAAATATGAAAATGCTGTAATTGAATGATTAGCTTTGCATGTTTGTATTGCATATTTTTCATTATCAATTATTTTTTCTTCATTAATTACATTAATCAAAACAGGAAATGATAATCCAAAGTTTAATACTTTGATGTTTGCTGCAATAAATTCTTCAATACCATTAGGACCATAAATTTCCAAAGTTTCAGTTCTATTTTGCATAGACATTGTTTGTAATAATCCTAAAATTCCTACACAATGATCTCCATGAAGATGTGTAACAAAAATTTTCATTTTTTTATTCCAACCCAAACCTGATTTCATATACGAAATTTGTGCAGATTCACCTGCATCAAACATTAGAATTTCACCTTCTCTTTCTAGACAAATACATGACAGACCTCGTCTTTCTGTAGGTTGTGCAGCTGATGTTCCTAAGAATACAAGTTTCATTTAATCAAAATAGTTCTGGTCAAGCTTTTATGCCTATAGATTTGATATTTTTTCAATCCTTTTAGTTTGAGATTATCTCCGAATTCTTTTTTGTACATTATTGCAATTTTTTTCTTTTTAGGAATAACTGAAATGAATCTCTTTAGAATCTCTTCAGGCTTTTCAGAAATTTTTGAATTTTGTCCATATGGTAAATCAGTCACAATTCCATCATATTTTTCAGGAATTTTTAGCATTTCTTGAAAATCAGTATTCAGAACTTCAGATTTGTAATTGTTTATTTTGATATTTTTTTTTGCAATTTCAAACATTTTTTCATCAAAATCCATACCAATTGCATGAATACCCATGGATTCAGCCTCCAAAAGTGTAGTTCCTGTACCACAAAACGGATCACATACTGTTTCTCCTGATTTTAGACCTGTCAAATTGATCATTACTCTAGTTAATTTCCAATCTAATTCATGAGGATACGTCTTTACTTTCCTTGGTCTTGGTTTTTGTTTTGTTATCTTTGAGAATCCAAAAAAGTTTTCCTTATTTGTAAAAATAAGATACACTGTAATGTCCGGATTTTCCATTTTTACTTTTGCATGAGAAAATTTTGATATCATATCTCCCATTGAATTTTCTAATTCTGGAACATTGAATTGGTTTGATGACAAATTTATTATTCTACAAACAAATGTTTTTGCATTTTTAAGAATTTCAAAATTCCCTTCATCTAAAAATAACCCAGACATTTTTCTTAGAATCTGACCAGATACTTTGACAAATGATGCCCGTTTTGATATATCCCTCCAATTTGTTTTTGATTGAATAATTACCAAATTGTTAATGATTTTAACTTTAGAAAATCTATCATACATTTTTGCTATTGCAATTACTTCATCAGTTGCAAGCTCCAAATAATCTTTAGATAACACAAAAAAACTTTCTGGCATTATACTATTGCCTTTGCAATTGTATTTGAAACATCAACTAGTGATGTTTTTCCAGGAATTGTATTTGCACTAACAATTCTTGTTACTCCAGCTTTTCTAATTTTCTTTTCAGCATCATTCATTAGTAAAGCATGAGTACATGCAACATACACTCGTTTACATTTTTGTTTTTTCAAAAATTTTGTTGCATTAATTATACTTCCACCAGTACTAATCATGTCATCAACTAAAATCAAATCTCTACCATTTACTTCTACATCTTTTGTTTTGATTTGCACTTTGCCTGTTTTTCTATCTCTTTTTTTCTGTAATGCAATAAACTCCAACCCAAACTCCTTTGCAAACTCTTTTGCTCTTTCTTTGCCGCCTTGATCTGGTGAAACAACTAGGGGGTTTTTCAGGCTCAATTTCTTGAAATATTTGACTAAATCAGGAATTGCTGTGATATTTTTACTTTTGATAGTAAAATATTTGAATCCTATCAAACTGTGAATATCAACTGCAATTATTTTTGAAGCTCCTGCACCTTTGAATAATTTTGCAAGAACCTTCATTGTAACTACTTCTCCTGGTAAAAATTCTCTATCTTGTCTTGCATATCCCATGTAAGGAATTACTGCAATTACTTCAGATGATATTTCTTTAGCTTTTGAAATTAAAGATAATGCCTGAACCAAATTTGAATCAACAGGTGGATAAATTGATTGTACAACAATTGATTTTCTTTTTGAAATTTTTCCACTTAGAGTAATCTTACTTTCCCCATCTGGAAAAATTCTGACTGATGATTTTACTAGGTTTGCTTTGATTTTTCTTGAAAGTTTTCTTGCTAAATCTTCAGATGATTTACCAGCAATAACAGAAATGCTCAACAAAAAATCTAATTTAATGGGATTCTTAAGTTTTGAGAAAAAGAAATCTAGTCGTCGCCTTCTCCTCGACCAATATCTCCAAGACCAAATTCGTCAATTACCTTATTTCTATCCGGATCCAATTCACTGATTTCTTCAAATTCTTTCTTTTCGTCTCCCTGATAGACAGTTCGAATAGGCCATGGAATTCTAATATCATATTTCTTAAATTCTTCATACATTATCATTCTCAAATCAGTTTTTGTTTTGAATTGAGAACCATAATCTCTGACATAAACCCACATTGAAAAATCAAGAGATGAATCATTAAAATCATTAAATCTAACTACTGGTTGTGTTACTTCTACGTGTAATTCTTTATCACAACCACAACTTGGTTTATTCTCATTAAGATAAGGACACTTTTTTTGTCTAATTAGATGTCTTCCTTTACCATCAAGAATTTCTTTCATTCCTCGTTTTCCAACTTTAACTAAAATCGATGCAACTTGACGAGGATTATTCAAATATGATACTCCCACTTTGACTACTGCAGGAACCAGTTTGTTTTCTTTTGTGTAGTTGATTATTTGAGCATTAACTAATTGTCTAGTTGGAATAACTGCAATTGATTCATGTAATGCATCTCGGATGTATGTAACTCTAGGCGTAATTTTGTGAATATTTCCATTATACCCTGTATCTAATTGAACTCTTTCACCTTCTGTTACTATCTTGTCTTTTCTAATCATAATGTATGCAAAGTAATTCTGCATAGTTTCTTGTAATGCTAAACCTAAACCAATTGAAAAACCACCAGTTGCAGTAGCAATTACTATCAAATCTACTCCCCACCATGCAACAACCCCTAAAATTGTAGCAATGAAAATTCCTATTGGAAGAATTTGTTTTGCAGACTTTGGAAGTCCTTCTCTTTTCTTTTTTGCATATCCTGCAGGATGAGAACTTGGGATTAATGGTTCATAACCACGCAATCTTTTTTCTTCTCTCCAAACATCAATTGGAAAAATTTCATCAGGCTTTGCACCAGGTCTTAACTTTCTACCTGATTGATTATTTCCTGTAATACAATTTTGATAATACTTGTCATATTTTATTCGCTCAGATTTTTTCCATTCTTCAAATGGCTCTTTAACTAATTTCTCATATCCGCCAATTGGATTTCCTTTGGTTGTTCTGAATTGCTCCAAGTGCAATAACCCTTCTTTAGTTTTGAGTAATTCCTGGAATTCATCATCATCCATATCTTCTGGAGTAGTTGTTGGAGGATTCCACTTGTACAATTTGTGAAACAAATCATCTTTGTCATCAACAAACCCTCTTTGATCAAACCAGGCATCAAAATCATCTTTTTCTAAGATTGATTTATCACGTTTAGTAAGGCTGATTGGAATTAGATGTGAAATAGTATATCCGATTACTAGAATGTTAAAGGTATTGAGGATTTTTGCAAAAGATTCTTCAGGTGACACATCTTCATTACCAACAATTGTCAAATCTTCTCCTAGCAAAACACCTGTTTGTATGTGAATATTGATTGCAGTGATTAATGCAATAGCAAAAAATGGCAATACTGCCCTTCTCAAAAATCTTGAAAAATGCGGTCTTTTGTAATAGAATTTTTGAGAACCAACCCAAAAAGAAAATTTTCTATAACCAACAACAATTCCAACAATGCCTATTATCATTATGAAAAATGCTAATTGTAGTGATTCAGATGATGCAATTAATTGAGATACAGTTTCAAATTCGCCTACAGAAATCTGTGTTAATTCTTCTTCAGCCATAACAAATCACTATTCTACTCAAATTCATCCTCTTGAATACAAACGTTAAG
>CAYTNP010000031.1:5259-8924 GCA_964439165.1 uncultured Nitrosopumilaceae archaeon
GTTGTAGGAAATGTATTACCTTTTAAAACTAACAACTATGTTGTTGAACAATTAATTGATTGGAACAACATTCCAAATGATTCAATGTTTGTTCTAACTTTTCCACAAAAAGGAATGCTTAGTCCAGAACATTATAAAAAAATGAAAACTACTTTAAAAAATAATCCTGATAAAACAGAAATTGCAAAAGTTGCAAATGAAATTAGATTACAACTTAATCCACACCCAGCTGGACAAATGGAACTAAATGTTCCAACACTTGGTGATGGAACCAAATTGTATGGAATGCAACACAAATACAATGAAACATGTCTGTTTTTCCCAAGTCAAAGTCAAACATGTCATGCATATTGTAGTTTTTGTTTTAGATGGCCACAGTTTGTTGGCATGGATGAAATGAAATTTGCAATGCAAGAAGGACAACAGCTTGTTCAATATGTAAAAGAGCATCCAGAAATTTCTGATGTTCTATTTACTGGTGGTGATCCAATGATAATGAAAGCTAAAATGTTTTCAAAATATGTTGATGCATTAATTGATGCAAAACTTCCAAATCTTAAAACAATTAGAATTGGAACAAAGGCATTATCATATTGGCCATACAAATTTTTGACAGATTCTGATTCTCAAGAAATGTTAGATGTTTTCAAAAAAATAACCGATAATGGAATTCATCTTGCGTTTATGGCCCACTTTAATCATATTACTGAATTATCAACTGATGCAGTTAAAGACGCAATCAAGAAAGTAAGAGAAACTGGAGCTCAAATTAGAACTCAATCTCCAATATTGGCACACATTAATGATGATTCAGATATGTGGGCAAAAATGTGGACAAAACAGGTTCAATTGGGATGTATTCCATACTACATGTTTGTAGTTAGGGATACTGGAGCTCAGCACTATTTTGGAGTGCCTTTGGTAAGAGCACAAGAAATTTTCAGAAAAGCATATTCATCTGTTAGTGGTTTGGCACGAACTGTTCGAGGTCCTAGTATGTCAGCTACTCCAGGTAAAGTTCACGTTATTGGAACTACGACAATTAATGATCAAAAAGTAATGGTTTTGAGATTCTTACAAGGAAGAAATCCTGAGTGGGTAGATATGCCATTTTTTGCCAAATATGATGAAAATGCAATTTGGTTAGATGATTTGACTCCTGCGTTTTCAGAAAAATTCTTTTTTGAAGATGAAATGAAAAAAATAACATCATCTCACTAGTCAAAATCTAAAAATTTTCCTGACCACCTTGCCAATTCTAACTTACTACATGACATTAGTAAAGCAATTTTCTAAAATTACTAATTGAACGCAGATCAGGTACTACAAACACTTGAAGATGAAAAAATCTCCTTTATTGATTTCTGGTTTGTAGATATTTTTGGAGAACTTCACAATGTTGGAATGCCAAGTTATGCAATTGATAAAAATAGTTTTGTAAATGGTCTTGAAAAATTAGATGCAAGCTCAATTGCTGGATTTAAATCTGTAAATAGTTCTGATATGATTCTTTTACCTGATCCTAATTCATTTAAAATTCTTCCACATGATTATGATCCAAGTAATAGAAAAAATGCAAGAATTTTTTGTGATTTGTATGATGGTAGTACAAATAAAGAATCAAGATACAATCGAGACTCTAGAGGAATTGCACATAAAGCATCAGAGAAACTAAAAGATTTTGGATTTACTCATACTAATTGGGGACCAGAAATAGAATTTTTTGTTTTTGATGCAATCAATGTTTATCCATCTCCATATGCTGCAACACATTCTGGTGCAGGCTCAGGCTATTCTATTGAATCAAAAGAATCACCGTGGGCTAAAGGAAATGTAAGCACTGCAATTGATATCAAAGAAGGATATTATCCATCACAGCCTAAAGATACCCTCGAAGGATTTAGAAAAGACATTTGTGATGATTTGTATAATTATTTTGGAATTAAGATAGAAGCTGAACACCATGAAGTAGCAACATCTGGTCAATGTGAAATCAATTTAGTTTATGATGAAATGATTGGAATGGCAGATGATGTAATTACTGTAAAAAATCTAGTCAAAGTAAAAGCTAAACGAAAAAATAAAGTTGCAACATTTATGCCAAAACCAATTTTTGGCGACAATGCATCAGCGATGCATACTCATCAAAGCTTATGGAATGGAAATTCAAATGCAATGTATGATCAAAATGATGAGTCAGCACAGTTGAGTCAAACTGGAAGATACTATATTGGTGGAATTTTGAGTCATGCATCAGCATTATGTGCAATTTCAAATCCAACAACTAACTCATACAAGCGTCTTGTTCCAGGATTTGAAGCACCAGTCAATGTTTGCTGGGGCTTGGGAAACAGATCAGCTGCAATCAGAGTTCCAATGTATAGCAGAAATCAAGAAAAAAGCAAGAGAATAGAGTATCGTGTGCCTGATCCTACTTCAAACATCTATCTTTTAGAAGCAGCATTACTACTAGCAGGATTAGATGGAATCAAAAACAAAATTGATCCAGGTGATCCTATTGAAGAAAATGTCTACAAACTTTCTCCAGAAAAGAAGAAAGAATACAATATTGGCTCATTGCCTGTATCACTAAAGGGTGCATTGGATTCCTTATCAAGTGATTCAAAATTCTTAGAAGAAGTTTTCACAAAAGATTTCATTGAAAAATATTCAGAATTAAAATACAAAGAATATACTGCATTTGCTCAAACTCCTACGGCTTGGGAAGTTTCAATGTATGCTGATGCATAACTGGTACAAACATCAAAATCCATAAAGAAAACAATTAGAACATTTTTAAAATAATGTCATAGTTTTTCAATATGAAACTAAATCTTATTTTCACTTTATTGATTTTATCAGGCACAATAGGTATTGCTTATGGTCACACAGTTGATGCAGTTGGAGAGTATAGAGTAGAGATTGGATGGATGAACGAACCAGTTGTTTCTGGTGAAACTAATGGAATTGAATTCTATGTTAGTCCATTGCTTTTCTGTCCTGAAATTTCTGAACCAATCAAATGTGCAGAATCCCAAGAATTCAAAAATGGTATTGAAGGACTAAAAAATACTGTAAAGATGCAACTAATCTACAAAGATGAAAGCATTACACTTCCATTATCACCTGATCATAATATTCCGGGAAAATATTATGCATTTGTAAATCCAACAGTATCAGGATTTTATCAAGCAAACATGTTGGGAAAAATAAATGATACACCAATTAGTTTGTCTATGCATCCACCAAAAGTTGCAGAACGTGCTTACATTGAATTTCCTGAACCATCAGATATTACAATCCAACAAATGATTGATGGACATACTGCATTAATCGAAGATGTTAGTGAGTTAAAAGAATCTGTATCCCAAAATCAAACTAATCAATTTGATACAGGTTATGCAGGAATAGGTGTAGGAATTATTGGAATTATTATTGCATTAATTGCTATTGTAAAATCTAAAAAATAATTAATCAGAATCTACAAAATTATTTTTTCTCTTTAAAATAAAATACAAAACTGCTCCAATTCCAATAATACCTAATCCTATTAGAACAATTTCAATTTCAAATTGAAGTGCCATGTAAACAGTAGTTCCAAATCCAAAAACTGGTAAAATTGGAAACTTTCCAATATTAATTGGAACTCTAAATGGTCTTTCTAG
>CAYTNP010000031.1:9024-12434 GCA_964439165.1 uncultured Nitrosopumilaceae archaeon
CCTGCAACAAGCGTAATTAGAACAGTACTGGCAGTTGCAAAAAGTGCAATTAATGATAGCGTTATACTTCCATTTGTACCCAAAGCAGAATGAGCTACATCAGCTAATGGAGCTGATGATAATGCTAACTCTTCCCAATTCAAAATTCGTATGGCTGATAATGAAACTAGAATGTAAATTACTCCAGTAATTATTACTGATAAAATTATGGCCCTTGGAATTGTTTTTCGAGCTTTTCTAACTTCTTCTGCAACATTTGCCATATCTTCAAATCCGATAAAGGCAAAGAAGATCAAAACAAATGCTAGAATAATTCCAGTAATTCCATTTGGTGCTTCAAAATAATCAATTGGTTCAACAGGTTCTATTGAAAAACCAAGAAAAATAATGAGAACTAAACCAGCTGCAGTAATTAATGCAAAAATTGTATTTGCCCAAGCAGATTCTTTTATTCCAATAAAATTAACAACTGATAAAATCATAACTAAAATGATTGCTCCTATAGTAATTGGTAAATCAACAAATTGATTGAGATACCCTCCAAATCCTAAAGAAACAGTTGCAGCAACTATAATTGATGTAATTGCAGTTAACCATCCAATAATAAACCCAAAAAAATTATTTTTGAACGCATTTTTAATAAAAGTATATTCTGCAGCTGCTTTTGGATATAGTGCTGATAATTCTGCATAGCTTAACCCTGCAAAAATTGCAACTATTGCACCAAGCAAAAAAGAAATCCACATTGAATTTCCTGCAAATCCTGCAGCTTCTCCAATTAAGACATAGATTCCTGCACCAAGAATCAATCCTACACCATACATAGTAAGGTGAAAAAGACCCATGTGCCGCTTTAGCTCAGACAATTACCTGTTTTTCATATGCTAGAAAATTAATCTATATCGTTAATTTCCTATGTGAAAACTTACAAGTATAGCATTAAGGAAAATCATTCAAGACAGTGTAAGGTATGGTTGAAAGCAATTATGATATTTTAGGAATTTTAGAGGGTTCTACTGAAAAAGAAATCCGAGATGCATTTAGGAGATTAGCACTCCAATATCACGCAGACAGAGGTGGAGAAAACGAACAATTTATCAAAATTAAACAAGCCTACGAAGACCTCAAAGTAGGAAAAAAATATCCTGAAACAGACATTGAAAAAAGAAAAAATTCACGAGTTTATTCTGATGAGACAGAAGCTGATGTAAGAAGAAAAAATCAGATTTTAGGTCAACAACTATCAAAAGAAATGAAAGCTGCTCAAGAATGGGCATCAACATTAAACAAAACAAATGCTACTGCATCAAAATTATTTGGATCAAAAACACTTGGAGAAATTGAATTAGAAAGAAAAGCAAATGGTGCATTATCAATTAAAGGAAATTTTATGGCAGGAACAGTTTCTTATGATGGACCAATTGTAATGCAAGGAAGTATTACTAGTCCATCTTGGACAAAAGAGTATCAATCAAAAATACATCTAACATCTGGTGATTTCAAATTTGTAAATCCATTAGACAATAAATACAAAATAGAAAATGGAGCTGAAGTAATTGTTGATAATGGTAATGTAATTGTTGGAAATGTCTATGGACGAAAATTTAGAGTAGAAGATCCAGATGGTAAAGTTGGAGTATATCAAATCCAAGAACATAGAACTCACATTTCATCTCCCAAAGGAAAAGTAATTGCTGAAAATATTGTAGATACAGTTGCAATTGACGCAGATACTGTAATTGTTCTTAATGTAGAAGACGATGTTAGAATTTCTGCTCGTGAAGTTTTATTTTATGGAAGTAAATTTACCTATGATTCAATAATTGAATTAAAACAAGGTGGAACAATTAGATTTTTTGAAAACTTTTCGATTCAGGGACTAAGTGGTGATGCTAAAATCCATTTAGAAAATGGCAAAAAAATTAGATTGTTTGATCTAAAAACTAAGAAAATAAAAGATTTGGATGATCAATTTGTCTCAAACAAGGAAAATTATTCCAAAGATGACACACTAGTTGGGCGTGGATTTACCATTACATATGAAATGCTTGATAATCTATCATTGAATGCACCCAAAGAAAAAAAGGGCTGGAAATCAAAACTTGGCTTTTAAAACAGAAAAAATCTAAATTTTGGCTTTGAAAATAACCTGTTCTCATAAATAGCCCTAATTTTGCAATTTATTTGTGAAAAAAATAGAGGCTGTAATTAAGAGAAGGACTTTCACTACCATCAAAACCAATCTTAATGCGATTGGAACTTACATTATTGATAAACGAAATTTAGAAGATAGCCACATTTATGATGAATCAAAAGGTTCACGAGTTGGTTCTAATGGAATCAAATCAGTACCTTTAGCTAAACTTGAGATGGTAGTTTCTGATAAAGATGCAAGAAAAGTTGTAGAGATGATTTCAAAAAATTCTGGATTAACAGTAAATCACGGTGGAAAAATCTTTGTTTCTGAAATGGAAGAAGTTGTAGATATGAATACTCTTGATGGACAACAAGACTTGGAAGTTTCACAAGAACAAAAACTTGAAACATCTCAATTACCAAAACGTAGTAGATTTGTTCCACTACAAAAATACACTTTACAAAAATTACAATTAACTTATGAAGAACACAAAGAAACACTTCGAACTGATTATAGAATAAAATCTTTTAGTGACTTTGTTAATTACTGCATTATGAAATCTCTTCCAACATTAGAAAAACAATTGAAGAATCCTACTGTTGTTTATGAAAATAATTTCAATGATTATTAATCACACAAAAATATAATCACTAAATAGCCACAATCCTACAAGTGTTAATCCTACTGCAGCCATAACTAATTTTGCTATTGAAATTTTAGATACTTTCATAGAAACAAACCAACAACAATTGGTACAACAATTATCCCTATAATAGCTGCAACTTTAAGAAAATCTTTACCTTCTAGAGGTTGCATTTTTTGTCTTTGAAATAATTTACTTTTTCTAAGAAAACTCATGATTTTTCTTATTTTTTGTTCCAAATAGTTTCTTCGCCTTCATCACTTGTTGCAATGTCGACTGCTCGTAAAATTTGAGAAATGAAAATTTTACCTATTCTTCCATTTGCTTTGATAATGCTAATCACTTCATCTTCTTTAGCTTCAGGAATAATTGCCTCTATTCTGTATTTATCAGTAAACTGAGGAGTAAAAATTTCACTTCCTTTTGATGCGTGGATTTCTGGTGCTGGTCTTTTTCCTCTTCCTCTTACTTTGGAGACTGTCAATCCACCAATACCAACTTTTTTTAATCCTTCACTGATTGCCATAACATCATTTTCGCCAAGAATAACTTCTACTTTTAACATTTAATATTCTTAAAATTTTTACACAAATAAAATTTATTATTTTGATAACCAAATGATAATCATTT
>CAYTNP010000032.1:0-1491 GCA_964439165.1 uncultured Nitrosopumilaceae archaeon
TCCTCAACAAATTTTAATCACTATTATTCAATGATTTTTGCAGAGGTCGCCTAGCTCGGTAGGGCGCGGGCCTTGAGAGCCTGTGTGCGCAAGCATACGGGGGTTCAAATCCCTCTCTCTGCGTTTTTAATTTTCTAATTTTGCCAGTTCTGCTAACATTGCAGATAGTTGAATTTCAGAATTTGCTCCAACTAGAATTCTATAATCATATTTTGCAATAATTTCTAAAATATCTGCTAATCTTTCATGCTTTGATTTGAATACTGCAGAATTGATATATTTCAAAAAATCTGATTCTGACATTCCATAAACTTTGATTAACTCTATCATTTTCTCTCTTGATTCTGGAACCTTTCCTGATAATGCTAATTTTAGAACGTCATCTACATCGCTAGTTTTCGTAAGACCTGCAGATGATTTTACATTTTCTTCAGTGATTACACCTAAACTTGCAGTTGCCTGCATCAGATTAATTGCATGTCTCAAATCACCCTCTGAATAATCACAAATTGCTTTTAGACCTTTTTTATCCACTTTTACTTTTTCTTTTTTTGCAATTACTTCTAACCTTCCAATTACATCTTCTTGAGAAATCGTAGTAAATTTGAATGTGGCACATCTGCTTTGAATTGGATCAATGATTTTTGAAATATTATTTGCAATGAAAATAAATCTACAAATCTTTGCAGTGTCCTCTATAATTCTTCTAAGTGCCGTTTGAGCATCAGATGTCATCTCATCAGCTTCATCTAAAATAATAATTTTGAATGGGACATCTGCCATACCTGCAAACCTTGAAAACTTTTTTACTTTTTCTCGAACCATTCCAATTCCTCTTTCATCTGAGGCATTCAACTCCAAAGTGTAATCTTTAGCATATTCTCCTAAAATTTGTCTTGTAATGCATAATGCAGCAGTTGTTTTTCCAACACCTGCAGAACCTGAAAACATTAGATGTGGCATATCTGTTGGATCTTTGATTAATGCTTCCAAGCTACCAATAATTTCAGTTTGATTTACAACCTCTGAAAGTTTAATTGGTCGATATTTTTCTACCCACATCCCTGTTGCAGACATATGTGTACTAGGTGTAATTCCCATTAATAAATCCGGATTGGTTATTGTACTATGCCATTAATTAAAATCAAAATTTGACTCATTGACTATGCGATCAGCCTGAGGTTAATTAGGATCAATTGATCTCACTAAATTGTTAACAGAATTGATCGATCCGATACTTAGGAACTGAATCAGAAAAAATGATCTCACATGGAAATTGATAAAATAGAAAAAGTGCATTCAATTGGATACCGCCTAAAGGATGCTAAAATGACCGTTAATCAGGATTTTAAATTCAATGTAGCAGGAATGGATGTTGAAGGAAAACAAGGTGATGTCAATAACCTGCCTCAATGGGTTGGAAAAATTTTATCTGAAAATAATTTAGGTACACTTGATTCACCTGATATGATTACTGAATTAAAACAAGCA
>CAYTNP010000032.1:1591-11942 GCA_964439165.1 uncultured Nitrosopumilaceae archaeon
AAATAATTTAGGTACACTTGATTCACCTGATATGATTACTGAATTAAAACAAGCACTATCCAAAGAAAAGATGGTTGGAGAATACCAAATATCAACATTGGATTCTCTTTTTTACATTAAACTAAAGGCATCCATGAAAGAATTAAGCAAAGATGATTTTGACAAAGTTGAAAGTATGATGCTTGAATTATTTAGAATGAGACGAGGTAAACTAGTAAAAATTGCAGATTCTATTAAACTAAATTCTGAATTATCCAACAAACTAACTGTTGAAGAAGCTGTATTTTACAAAACAATCTATGATAACAGTAAAGAATTCGAAGAACAAATCACAGGGGATCTAAATGAGTAAAACCCAAACTAGTACATTTACTGATTCAGCATTGTCTGATAAAGTAAAAGAATTTCTTACAAGATTCAAAGATAATCATGGAGTCTACAAATATGTTGAAGCAATTGATGAAATGATGCCTAAAAATGCAAAATACATTATTGTTGATTATAATGATCTAGTTGTAGAACCACAAATAGAAGCAATTTTTGCTGAAAATCCTGATAGATTGTTTGATGCATTTTCAAGAGCAATTAAAGAAGCATTACAAACAAGATTTCCTGATTATGCAGAAAAAATCAAAGACGAAGTTCGTGCAAGATTAATTAATTTTCCACTTGAACGAAGTTTAAGACAAATTAATGCAGAAACAATTGGTCATCTTACCAGTGTTTCTGGAATGGTAGTTAGAGCATCTGAAGTAAAACCCTTGGCAAAAGAACTAGTTTTTGTATGTCCTGATGAACATCAAACCAAAGTTATTCAACTAAAGGGAATGGATGTAAAAATTCCTGTTGTATGTGATAATCCAAATTGTAAACATAGGGATTTTGATTTAAAACCTGAAGCAAGTAAATTCATTGATTTTCAGATTTTAAGATTACAAGAACTACCTGAAGATTTACCTCCTGGACAACTACCTCACTATATCGATGTTACAATTAGGCAGGATTTAGTAGATAATTCGAGACCTGGTGATAGAATCATTCTAACTGGAGTAGTTAGAATTGAGCAAGAATCTGTTGCAGGAGTTCAGAGAGGTCATAGTGGATTGTATAGATTAAGAATTGAAGGAAATAATATTGAATTTTTGGGAGGTCGTGGTGTAAAGACTGATAGAAAAATTGCAAGAGAAGAAATTTCACCTGAAGATGAAAAATTAATCAAAGCATTAGGTCAAAGCCCTGATATTTATCAAAGATTAGTTGATTCATTTGCTCCACATATTCAAGGTCAATCATTAATCAAAGAAGCAATTTTGTTGTTAATTGTAGGATCTAATCAAAGATTGTTAGGAGATGGAAGTAAAATTAGAGGAGACATCAATGTATTTTTAGTTGGAGATCCTGGTACTGCAAAAAGTGAGATGTTAAAGTTTTGTGCAAGAATTGCACCTAGAGGTTTGTATACATCTGGTAGAGGGTCAACAGCTGCAGGACTTACAGCTGCTGTAGTTCGAGATAAAACTGGAATTATGATGTTAGAAGCTGGTGCAGTTGTTCTTGGTGATCAGGGTTTGGTAAGTATAGATGAATTTGATAAAATGAAACCTGAAGATAGAAGTGCATTACACGAAGTTATGGAACAACAATCTGCAAGTATTGCAAAAGGTGGAATTGTTGCAACACTTAATGCAAGAACATCAATTTTAGCTGCAGCAAACCCAATGTATGGAAAATATGATCCTTTCAAAAACATTACAGAAAACGTTAACCTACCAATCCCTTTGCTTACAAGATTTGACTTGATATTTGTAGTTCGAGATATTCCGACTAGAGAAAAAGATGAAAGTATTGCAAGACATATCATAGAATTACATACTCCACAAGGTACTGATAAAAAATCTGTAATTGATGTTGATTTACTAACAAAATATCTTGCTTACTCAAAACGTGGAACCCCTGAACTAACTAAAGAAGCTGAAAAGAAAATTTTAGATTATTATCTTCAGATGAGAAATGTGGAATCCGAAGAAATGATTACTGTGACTCCTAGACAATTAGGAGGTATTATTCGACTTTCCACGGCTAGAGCAAGATTGCTCATGAAAGATAAAGTAGAAGAAGAAGATGCTGATCGTGCCATTTTCTTACTTCAGAGTATGCTTGAGGATGCAGGAGTTGATGTCAATACTGGTAAAGTGGATTTGGGTGTATTGCAAGGAAAACCAAGAAGTGAAGTTTCAAAGATGCAATTATTCATGGATATTCTAAAGGGTCTTGAAGGTGATAACAAAATCCCAGTTGAAGAAAAAACATTTGTTCAAGAACTGGAAAAGAGTGAAAAGTTTACTGAAGAAGAGGCAAGAAACTATATTCGAAGAATGCTTAGAGAAGCATCTATTTATGAATCAAAACCCGGTCATTATAACCGAGTATGAAAATAGAAAAATTAGATCTTCCTGAACCTGCAATAAAGTTTCTAAAATCACAAGGTTATGAAAAATTATATCCTCCTCAAGCAGATAGCGTAAAATCTGGATTGCTTGATGGAAAAAGCATTTTAGTTTCAGCACCTACTGCAAGTGGAAAAACTTTGATTGCAATGCTTGCAATGCTAAGTTATCTTTCTAAAAATTCTGGTAAAATAATCTATCTTAGCCCATTACGTGCATTAGCCGCAGAAAAATTTACAGAATTTAAAAAATTAGAAAAAATCACAATGGGAAAAAAAATCAAAGCAGGAATTTCTACTGGTGATTTTGAAAATATTGAAAAAAACCTAGAGAAAAGTAACATTTTGATCTTAACTAATGAAAAAATGGATTCCATAATTCGACATGGTACTGAATGGATTGATGATATTGGTCTGATTATTTCTGATGAAGTGCATTTGATTGGAGATGAGAATAGAGGACCAACACTTGAAATGATTTTAACACAACTAAAACTTCTTGAAACAAATCCTCAGATAGTGGGTCTTAGTGCTACAATAACTAATTCTGATGAAATTGCAAATTGGCTTGGATGTAAATTAGTACAAAATGATTGGAGACCTGTCCCCCTCTCAGAAGGTGTATGTGATGGAGGCGAAGTTACAATGAGTGACGGTAAAACCTTTGAAGTTGAGCGTAGTTTACGTGGAACTCCTATTGATTTAGGCGTGCAATCAGTACATGAAGGAGGACAATCCCTAGTTTTTGCAGAAACGAGAACTCGTTCAAAATCTCTTGCAACAAAAGCTGCAGATGTAATTTCCCAAATGTTAGAAAAAAATGAATTAAAAGATTTAGAAAAAACTTCAAAAAAAATTTTATCACAAAATGAACATACCGAAATTGTAAAAACATTAGCTACTCTTGTAAAAAAAGGAGTTGCATTTCATCATGCAGGATTAAATCAAAATTGTAGAGAAATTATAGAAACAGAATTTCGTAAAGGTACAATCAAATTATTATCTTCCACACCAACATTGGCAGCAGGTGTTAATCTTCCGGCAAGAAGAGTTGTAATTTCAAATATTAATAGATATAATGCTAAAGTTGGTGCAAACAGACCAATTAGTATTTTAGAATACAAACAATTATGCGGGAGAGCTGGTCGTCCACAATATGACAAGTTTGGTGAATCAATTATTGTTGGAAATGGAAATACTGATGATCTCATAGACTATTACATTAATGGCGAACCTGAACCAATTGTATCAACTATCACCGATGATAAATCTTTGAGAACTCATATTCTTAGTGTAATAGTTACTCATCCTGGAATAAAAAAAGATGGAATTTTGGATTTCTTTTTACAAACATTAGGTGGCTTACAATCAAGAAAACCAACAATAAAATTTGCAATTGATATTTCTTTGAGATTTTTATCAAATGAATACTTGATTATTAAAAAAGGTGAAAGATATGCTGCAACTGAATTTGGAAAAAAGACATCAATGCTATACATTGATCCACTTACTGCAACTCATTTTAGAGATGCAGTAGAAAACGTATCACAAGATAGAAAACACACTTTTGGATTTTTACATTTGATAACAAGTTGTGAAGAGTTTTTCCCAAAATTCTCACTTCGAAACAAAGACTATGAATCTGCTAGTTTACTTATAGAGAATCATTCATCAGAGCTGTTAGAACCAATTTCTGAATATGATTGTTCTCGAAGTCTTTTAGCTTTGCAGGCATGGATTACAGAGTCTTCAGAGTTGTCTCTTTCTGATAGTTTGGCAATAGAATCTGGTGATATGCATAGGATGGCAGAAATGGCAAATTGGTTATCTTACTGTCTTCGAGAAATATCTAAACACGTTGAGCGTGCAGATTTGCTTGAAGAATTAGGCGATTTTAGAAATAGAATAGTTTATGGAATTAGAGAAGAATTACTTGATTTAGTCAGAGTGAAAGGAATTGGAAGAGTTCGAGCAAGAATTCTATATAAACACAAAATAAAGAATTTAGATGATTTAGCAAAGATCCCAGTGAATAAATTGGCAGAAATTGATAAAATTGGCTCAACTATTGCAGATAACATAAAAGCAGAATTACGAAGGGTTAGATAATTGACTGAATTAATCATTCCTGCAATAATTTCATGTGTTGTTGCTTTTGTTGTAGTTTTTGTAATGACTCCTCCCTTAATCAAATTTTTAGAAAAAAGAAACATGGCAGTCAAAGATATGAACAAAAAAGAAAATGTAATGGTAGTTAGACCTGGAGGTATCTCAATTATTGCAGGAATAATTGTTTCTGAAATAATTCTTTATGCATTTTTACAACTAAATGAAATTATTGCATTGTTAATTACAACTACTGCAGCCTTTGTAATTGGATACATTGATGATAGAAAAGTCATGGGTGGTTGGTTTAAACCAGTTGCATTAGCATTAGCTGCAATTCCAATTATAATGTTAGGTGCATATGATACTGATTTGGCATTTCCATTATTTGGAACAGTCCAAATCCCAGTTTTGTATCTTGCATTAGTAATTTTTATGATCCCAATTACTGGAAACACAATTAATTCAATTGATGTACTAAATGGTGTTGCAAGCGGATTTATGGTGATTGCAAGTTTTTCATTATCGATTTGTCTATTTATTATTCAAAATTATGAAATTGCAATTGTTAGTTTACCTTTAGGTTTTGTTTCATTAGCATTTTACAAATACCATAAAATTCCAAGTAGAATCTTTCCTGGAGATTCAGGTGCATTAACCTTGGGTGCAATGTATGGCTCTATTGCAATAATTGGTGGTGTTGAAATTATTGCTGCTGTTGCATTACTTCCTGCTGTAATTAACTCCTTTTTGTTCCTATCAAGTGTTAAAAAAATTGTAGAACATAGACAAATCAAAGGAAAACCAGTTGAACATACTGAAGATTTTAGATTAAAGGCAACAAATGAAAAATCTGCCCCAATCACTTTGGTTCGATTAATTCTTGCAGGTGGACCTCTATCTGAAAAACAAGTCGGGTATGCAATCTTTAAACTTACAATTTTTTCTGGAATTCTTGCAATAATAACTGCGTTTCTAATGGGGGCATCTCTATGAAATCTAATCTTTATGGATTTTTGTTTGCAATGTGGATTTTGATGTTAGTTGGTGGTGGAATTATGGTAACTTTGTTAGGGCCGTTTTCAATACAACAATTTGGAGATTTTAATTGGATTTTGGCATCTGGAATTAAAGTAGTAATTGCACTTGTATTGGTGACCGTTTGGATTTTGATTTTATTAAAATTAAAAAATTGGATGTTTAAAAAAGAAATTAAATTTTAACACTCTTTCCATTCTTTTTGTTTTTTATCATACTCTTCTCTTGTGTAACGAATTGTAGCTGGAGAACCAATGACTACAACATTTTCTGGAACATCTCTTGTTACAACTGAACCCATTGCAACAACACTATTTTTTCCTACAGTAACCCCTGCTTTGATGACAGCACGTGCACCAATTATTGCATTATCTTCAATTGTAACTCCAACCATTTTATCACACATAGGATAAGGATCATTTGTTAACACTGCTGCTGGACCAATGAATGCATTTTTCCCAATTCTTGATAAAGGAGGTATGAAAACTTGAGCTTCAACTTTGGTATTTTCACCAATTTTTACATTATAATCAATATGTGCAAGAGAACCTATCTTGACATTATTTCCAATTTCTGTATTATCTCCAACATATGTAAAATGCCAAATCTGAACGTTTTCACCAATTTTTGCTTTTTCAGAAATAAAATTTGTAACCATTATCTTACAAATGCCATGGATTTGCCTTTGTAATAATTTTTTCAGGTAATTTATCTTTGAAATTTTTTAAAAATTCTATTTCTTGCTTTTTATCTCTTAATTCGTCAGGAAGCATGATTGGAATTTCTTCAATAATTGGATAAAATCGTGAACACTTGGGACAGAATAATGCTCCTTCTGAAACAGTATTGTCTTTTTGATTAATTTCAAATAATTCTAAAGGATGATTTTTGTCAATTGGGCATGCCAAAATATCCATCATTGTTTTATTCATTTTAGATCCAGATAGATTGGAATTCCTTTCTGACTAGATAAAAGTGCAGCTTCGGCAATTTTTGTAACATTGACTGCTTGCTGTGCTTTTACCACTTGATCATTTTTACCTTCTATTGCACCAAGAAAACTTTGAATTTCAAGCGATAATGGTTCTTGTTTTTCATTTTGAATGGTTTCTGACTCTTCACCTTTTTCTACAATAATTTCTTGAGTGATAAAATCTGATGAAATAATCGCATCAGTACATACTGCACTAAATTTTCTAACTCTTTTAGGTGTAATCCAGTTTGATGAAATAATTGCAACTTTGTCATTTTTGTATCCTAACATGATACTTGCAAAATCTTCATGCTCATGATTTATTTTTCCTGCTCTTGCAAAAACTACCTGTGGCATGTCATCAAACAACCAATTTGCAGTATCAATATCATGAACTGAAGTATCATAAATAATCCCTACATCTTTTATGTGAAGCGGCATTCTGTTTTCACGATGAAATTCTAACATTACTAAATCTCCAAATTTTTTTTCCTTTACAATATTTTTTACAACATCTACTGCAGGATTGAATCTTTCAATATAACCACATGTTAGAATAACTTTATTTTTTTCTGCAAGTTTAGTTAATGTATCTCCATCTTCAGATTTGTATGTCATTGGTTTTTCCACAAACACATGTTTTTTTGCTTCTAGCAATTTTTTTGCAATTTCTGTATGTGTGGATGTAGGTGTTACAACAAATGCACCATCAAATTCTTCAGAACTGATAATATCGTCTAATGATGTATAGTGATTAACAGAATATTTTTCTCCATATTCTTTGCTCTTTTGAGAGTCAGTATCACATACTGCCACAAGTACTCCTAATTGAGATAACACTCTGGTGTGATTTTTACCCCATCCACCAGTTCCGATTTGAACAATTTTCATCTAATATACCTCAGTTAACCAGTGAGAATAATCATCATTTTTCTTCATTACTATGTCTGAATATTCTTGCATCATTTTTTTTGTAATATCTCCAGGTTTACCATTCCCTATTTTCTTTGAATCCATTGAAATGATAGGTGTTATTTCAGCAGCTGTTCCAGTTAGGAAAATTTCATCAGATATGACTAATTCACTTCTTGCAATGTCTCTTTCAACAAAATCAATATCCAAATCATTTGCAATTTTTATTATTGCATCTCTAGTGATTCCATCAAGAGCTGATGATGATAAAGATGGAGTAACTAATTGCCCATTTTTTACAATAAAGATATTCTCACCTGGTGCCTCACTGACATTTCCATTGTGATCAAGTAAAATTGCTTCATCAACTCCATTTCTTTTTGCTTCTTGTGTAGCGATAATTGAATTTAGATAATTTCCACCCATTTTTGCTTGTGGGGGAGTAGACATGTCTGAGAATTTTCTCCATGATACGACCCCTGCAGAAATTCCATTTTTATCAAACAAATCCCCAAATGGAAATGTAAAAATTGCAACATTGGTAGGTGCTTTTTCTGTAACATGTAAATTAATTCCATAATCTCCAACAAAGTAAAATGGTCTAATGTAACATGATTTTTTAATATTATTTTTCTTACAAATTCCTGTTATTGCTTCACTGATTTCTTTATCAGTATAGTTTAAGGAAATATTGTAAAATTGCCCTGATCTTCTGAATCTTTTTACATGCTCATCTAATCTAAACACATTAAGATTTTTTCCGTTCCAATAAGCTCTAATTCCTTCAAAGATTGATGTTCCATAATGAATTGCATGAGTAGTTATTGGCACTTGAGCTTTTTCAGTTAAAACATATTTTTTATCAAACCACACATATTTTGAAAGAGGAAGTTTCATAGGAAAATTCTAGCGTATGTGTATTAATCTCTATTTATTTTGAATATCCTTCTTTGGGAAATTTCATTCCTGCAATTCTTGTAGTTTGATCTTCTATCTTTGCAAATTTCTCAACTGTCTCCCAATCATCTTCAATAATTTTTACAACCTTTTCTGGAACATCATCTTTCCATGAAGATTTTTCCCCTAATGCTGCATCATATAATTTCTCTTTTACTGAAGTTGCAGAAAGTGATTTTCTTTCACCAATTTTTGGTCTTAATCTATATAATTTCAACATGTATCCTTCAGCTTTATCCCCTGTATAAGAAAAAAATTCACCTTCAACTCCACGTAAAATCTGTTTTCGTAATTTCCAAGATCTTCGTCTAACTAATGGGGGCAAATATTTTTTGAATGGGGATAAAAATGCATAATCATCAGTAATCTGAATTGAATCTCCAAAAATGGATTCTAACATTTTTTTTCTTGATTCAAAATTAAATGGAAAACTTTTACTGTTTACTTCTTTTTCATCATCTTTGAAAACTACAGGCATAACTTTTACAATATCTGCTTCTTTTTTTAATTCCTTGATTATTTCGACATGAGCCTTTGTAACTGGATTTAGATGTGCAAGATATAGTGCAGTAATCAATTAGATTTCCTAAATAATTCTCATATTTCAATGATTAATTTGTGAATATGTTTTGAAAATTTTTATCCGTATGATTCGTATTTGACTTCAAAACTTCCATCTTCACGTTTGTCATGTTCAGTGACAAATCCTTTTGGATTCAAAAAGTCCATTACTCCATCAATTGTTCCTTGCCATCCACAAACATAGAAAATTGTATTTTCTTTAGTAATTTTATCTCCAATTAATTCCTCTAATGGTGACATTCCTCCATCTCTAGGTCTTAGGAATGTTTCAACTCTTCCAATTTGACCTGCCCATGATCTGTTAAACCATTCTTGAGGTCTACTGATTGCTGCTCTATATTTGAAATTCCATTCATCTTTGCCTCTTTCAATACTTTCATTTTCAAGATTTGTGAGTAAATCTTTGTAACTTAATTCATCTACGTAACTTGCACCATGCAATACAACAATTTCTCTTTTATCTCCTGAATCGTGAAAATGTTGTGCAAAGCTTACAAATGGTGCAAGACCTGTTCCTCCACCAATACAAATTATTCTTCTATTGTCTTTTTCACCATTAGCTAACTCTTCATTAACTAACAATGCTCTACCTGTTGGTTTTAACCAAAGGATTTCATCTCCTTCTTTTGCATTGAAAATTTGCGTAGTTAATCTTCCTGGAAGTGGTTTTCTTACCCATCTAATTACTAACTCTACATAGTCTCTATTTTCTGGATGAGATGCAATAGAATATGCTCTTCTGACAATCTTTCCACCTTCTGCAGGATTTGGTAATCCTAATGTGATAAATTGACCTGCTTTGTATTCTGGAACTGGTCCTTCATTTGGTACAAATCTGATAATGACTAAATCTTCTTTAAGTAATTGAACATATGTGATAGTTCCTTTGTTATCTACAACCATAAGGATTGAATCTAATTATCATGGTTAAATATATTGTGTCAATTTCACACATTTGTTTTCCAGAAAATCGCTAAACGTTAATAACCAATTTGAAAAACGTATTTCAATCAGATTTCTGATATGGGCCGGTCGTCTAGTCTGGTAGGATAGGTGCATGGCATGCATCGGATCAAGGGTTCAAATCCCTTCCGGTCCACTCATCTTTTTAATTCTAAAAGTATTTTTTTAATTTCTGGATCATTATTTTTGGAAATTTCTTGAATTTTTTCATCTGGTATCATAAAATTCAAATCCACAATTGCTTGAAGTGCGCTTTTTTTTACTTCAAGATTTGAGTCTAAAAGTGATTGTAGAATTTCTTCTTCAGCCTCAAAAGCTTTGAGATATCGTAATGCACCAATAGCACATGATCTTACCATGGAATTTTCATCCTT